>JAIRWK010000398.1 GCA_031268995.1 Planctomycetaceae bacterium | reverse complement strand
ATTTCAAACGGTTTAAATTGTAATTACATTGCGTCCCATACGGGACGCGAAAAATTTTTGACACTGTTTTCTACCAACATTTCGTCCCTAACGGGACGAGGAAAATACGTTTGGTTATCACCGGTGCGTAACATGAGTACGTAATATAAATTTTTAACACGAAAAACACGAAGGGGGATTTTTTATACCGCAGCCGGTAGGGCGAAGCCTATCGCCTTACCGGCTACGGTATACCTGTGGTTTAAAAATCCCTTTTTCGTACCTTTCGTATTGAAAAAAAACTTTAATTTTAGCGAGGTGTAATTTGTCTGCTGAGTCGTTGGTGATATTGGTGGTGGATGATGATGTTAGTCATGCGGAGGTTGTTGTATCTAGTTTGGAGAAATTGGGTGCGGAGTTTGTGGTGGCGCATTCTGAGCGGGAGGCGTTAGTTGCGGTGGAGTCTCGTTATTTTGATGTTGTGATTACGGATTTAATGCTTGAGAGTCAACATAGCGGTATTGAGATTCTCAATTCAGTAAAGCAGATTTCTGAAGAGACTGAAGTTATTGTGATGACTGCTCACAATTCTGTTGAGGTAGCAGTTGACGCGATGCGGCGCGGCGCGTTTAATTATCTGCAAAAACCGCTTGACCTAAAACAATTGCGAACAATCACGGAACGCGCCGCCGAAAGCTCGCAATTGCGAAGAATAAACCGCGACCTGAAACAACGCCTCGACGAAAAATTCGGATTCAACGGCGTAATTGGAAACAGTCCGATGATGTTGAATATTATTGACAGGTTGAAGCGGATAGCTCCGACGGACGCAACAGTGTTGATTCAAGGCGAAACGGGAACGGGCAAAGAACTGTTTGCCCAAGCAACACATCAAAACAGTCCGCGCAAAGGCAAACCGTTTGTGATGTTGAATTGTGGTGCGTTGAGTGAGAATATTTTGGAGAGTGAGTTTTTTGGTCATGTGAAGGGCGCGTTTACGGGTGCGATGACGGACAGAGTGGGCAAATTCGAGTACGCAAACGGCGGGACAATATTTCTTGACGAAGTGGGTGATATGCCAATGTCAACACAAGTAAAATTGTTGCGGGTATTGGAAAACGGCGAAATAACACGGGTCGGAACAAACGAAGTAAAGAAAGTAAATGTCAGAATACTGTCGGCAACAAATAAGGATTTGGCGGGCGAGGTGAAGGCGGGGAAATTTCGTGAGGATTTGTATCATCGGTTGAAGGTGGTAACGTTGAGAATTCCGCCATTGCGTGAGCGGAAGATTGATATTCCGGTTTTGTTGGATCATTTTTTGAAGTATTTTTCCGCGAAATACAACAAAAAGTTTAGCGGAATAACAAAACGTGTGCGAAAGATTTTATTTGATTATGACTGGATGGGCAATGTTCGCGAGTTAAGGAATGTTGCGGAGAGTATGTTGGTGAGTGATTATGACGGGTTGGTGGACATAGACGATTTACCGGAGGAGTTGGGCGGTGTTTTGGAATTTTCGGGCGAAGCGGACAAAATTGACGACAAAGAGTCAAACGAAATTTCGGGCAATTTCGACAAGGATTCGGGTAAAGTTGCGGAAGGCGTGGTTGTGGGAAGTTACGGGAATGTTGACGAGGCGCGGCGTGATTTTTTGGCGGGCGAGTTAGGTTTTGGTTCGGAGAATGCGGGAGAGGGAAAGGTTGATGAATCGGAATCGAATTCGAATCCAAATTTAGCCGGAATGACAATGGCAGAAATCGAATGTCTGGCAATAACGCAAACATTGAACGAAGTCGGCGGAAACAGAGAAGAAACCGCCCAAATGCTAGCCATCGGCGAAAGAACCCTTTACAGAAAAATCAAAGAGTATAACATACAGTAAAGCATCGCCCTGAAATAATTTTACCAAAAAACCAAAAGTGGTGAGTGGAAACTTCACCATACCGGATGCGTGTTGGCATCAATGGGAATTTTATTTCAATGTGATGCCTAATACCACAAAAAGAAACATTGAGAACCGAAAAGACGATTTTGGAAATTTTGGAATTTTTTTTGGAATGTATTTAGTCTATTAGGAATTGGAGTAATTATGAAGTGTCCGATTTGTCATCAGGACAATGATCGCGTGGTTGATACTCGGATGAGTGATGATGGTAGTGTGATTCGTCGTCGTCGTGAGTGTTGCAATTGTGGCAGGCGTTTTACAACATTTGAGCGGCTTGAGGTAACATCGACGCAAGTTGTCAAGAAGGACGGGCATCGAGTTCCGTTTGATCGGGAGAAGTTACGTTGTGGTCTTGAGCGTGCGTGTTGGAAGCGACCTGTTAGCGAGGAGCAAATTACAACGATTATTGCTCAAGTGGAAATAGATGTTAATTCGAGTTTTAATTCGGAGGTTGACAGTCGTTTTATTGGCGAGCGGGTGATGGAGTATTTGCGGGAGATTGATCAAGTTGCTTATGTGCGGTTTGCGAGTGTGTATTTATGTTTTGAGGAAGCGCGCGATTTTGCCAAAGAACTAGACAATATGATGGACAGCCCCAAAAAACGCGAAGATTACCCACCACCCAAAAAACGGAAAAAATAAAAATATACCAGTTTTTCAAAGAACAAAAAGGAAGAAAGAACAAAAATGACGTTAGGGACATAATGGACAAAAGGACGAAATCACCATTGCCCAATGAGTCCCCTACCTTTATCCCACAAGCAATCCGTCCCTAACGTCCCTTTAAAAATATCACACAAAAATTTAAAGTAAAAATACCCGTGAAAGGTTACAAAAAAACGAATACGTTCTAGGAAATTTCTAAAATCTTTTTGCCCATTTAAAAATCTACACGCATTGGAGAATCGTCCTGAAATAAAATTACCATCAAAGCCCTAAAGTTAGAGGCGGTTTGGGAAGGGCTAGAGGTGGTTTTATGCTAGCAAGCGTCCGATATTGGGAAGTTACCACTTACCACTTACCACTTACCACTTTTTGTTTTTGGGAAAATCATTTTTGGGCGATGGCTTATCGTGTCGGTTGACAATTTGGAATAATTGGTGAAAATTACCGCCTTGCGTTTTTTGGGACGGCAATAGGGGACTTCCCCAAACTGGTTTTTCACTAACAGCTTTAACAAACCCCCGAAAGGTTGTACTCATTATCGTATTGGTAGCCATCAAGAAATTGTTATACTGAAGCCTATCGCCTTAACGGCTATGGTATATGTTTTTTATTTGCTTGGAAGTTGCGGAAAATTCCTGAAACCGAACACGTAAACTCAAGCTGTTTTGAAATTCCTGAAGCGGAAAACGCAAGCGTAGCATCGCGAAGCGGTTGTTCAAGGGCGAAGCCTAACGCCAATACCGGCTTCGGTATAAACATAATATTGTTCAAGAGCGAGAGTTGTTGCTCGTATTGGTTTTGGTGTTGGTTGATTGATTTGTGTTGGAGGAAATTTTTTCGATGGGGTTAAATCTTGCGTCAAGTCTTGCGGATTCGTCGGTTTGGTATCCTGATCATACGGCTTTGATTTGTGGAGATCGTAGATATACTTTTTCGGAGTTGGAGCGTTGGGTTGCCCGAATTGCGGAAATTCTTGTTATTCAAGGTCTTCGCACGGGCGATAAAGTGATGCTGCTCTCTCCCAATGTTCCTGAATTTACGGCGGCGTATTATGCGATATTGCGTGTGGGCGGAGTTGTTGTTCCTATAAATACGCTTTTGTTGCCGCACGAGATAGCGGGGTTATTGGAACATTCTGATTCGCGGTATTTTATTGCTTGGCACGCGCTTGCGGAAAAGGCGGTCAAAGCATTCGAGGCGGTTGAATCTTGTCAAAATTTATTTCTAATCGGGGCAAAACGCGAAGAATTGCACGAATCTATACTTTCGCATCACGCCGTAAGTCCGTTGCATTATCCCAAAAAATTCGTGCTTGATGAGTTGTATGATTGCGTACCCGGTGTTGTTGATTACGTGCAAACTTCGCCCGACGACACCGCCGTAATTCTTTACACTTCTGGAACAACTGGTAAATCCAAAGGCGTTGAACTCACACATTTCAACATATTCTCAAACTCGCTCTACTCGAAAGATAAGGCGTTATATATTGAACACGAGTCGGTAACGATTGCGGTGTTGCCGTTATTTCATACATTTGGGCAAACCGCTATTCAAAATACGTCAATCATGGCAGGTAGCACAATGGTTACAGTGCCTCAATTTGACCCAAAACGTGTTTTGTCCGACATCGAAAAACACGGCGTTACGTGTATCGCCGCCGTGCCGACAATGTACAACTTGCTCAACCAATCACGACGTAAACGTAGCTACAACACGTCTTCACTGCGAGTAGCAATTTCGGGCGGTGCGTCCTTGCCGCCGTCTATTTTTTATGAATTTGAGAAATTGTTCGGTTTCAAGTTGATCGAAGGTTACGGGTTATCGGAAACAAGCCCGATAGTTTGCATCACACCGGCTTATGCGAAAGAGATCAAAGTTGGTTCGATTGGTACTGAATTTTTTGGTTCGCAGGCGCGTATAATGCGGGCAGACGGTAGTTTTGCGGATTCAGGTGAGGTTGGCGAGCTTGTTGTTCGCGGGCATAACGTCATGAAAAGTTATTACAAAGACCCGTCGGCAACCGAAAACGCTTTCACGAATAGTTGGTTTCACACCGGCGATATTGCGAGGATGGATGAGGACAGATGTTTTTATATTGTTGACCGGTCAAAGGATGTGATAATACGGGCGGGCATGAATATTTATCCGCGTGAAGTCGAAGAAATTTTACACAACCATCCGGCAATATTGGAAGCATCCGTTATTGGTATTCCTGACAGTACGTTGAGTGAAAACGTGATCGCGTGCGTTTCGCTACACCCCGAAACAACCGCTACGGCAATGGAAATTCAGAAATATTGCCGAGAACGATTGGCAACTTATAAATGCCCCAAATTCGTCGAATTCATGCAAACCTTGCCCAAAAACTCAACCGGCAAAATTCTAAAACGCGAATTGCGGGAAATGTTGAAAGATAAATATAGCACGCATCGCGATACTCCGTAGACGTTGCCTTTTCGGATCGATTGATATACCGCAGCTACTATGAAATTTATCTTTTTAAGACAGGATAATAGGATTAGGATTACAGGATTGTCAGGATATAAAAAAATAAAAACTGAATGTCATAGTACGATGAGTATACCTCATTAAACGGGTTTTGTGCGGACGTGAAATGATCGACAAATATTCCAATGAGGTAAAGAGGTTTGTATGTGAGGGATTCATTGGCTACTGAGGTTGTTTTGTTAACTCATGTTACGCATCGGTGATAACCAGACGTATTTTCCTCGTCCCGTTAGGGACGAAATGTTGGTAGAAAATATGGTAAAAACATATTTCGTATCCCGTAGGGACACAATGT
>JAIRWK010000386.1 GCA_031268995.1 Planctomycetaceae bacterium | reverse complement strand
GCTAAAAGAGCACGAAAGGTCGCGAATAATTTAGTTTCGCGTCTTTTCGCGTAAATTTCGTGTGTTTCGCGGTAAAATAAAAAAATAAAAATCAAACGACTGAATAGTTACTATTTTTTTACCACGAAAACCAAGAAACACAATAAAAGGGAGAAATTTTTTATCACGAAACACAAAAAAATAAAAAAGTGTTTTTATAGAATTTCCAAAAACCATTTTTAAAAATCAGCACGCAGATTTGGAGAAGATATTCGCAAGATCAGAAAATAGAATCTGATCCGCGATTATACCGTAGCCGGTAAGGCGATAGGCTTCGCCCCTGAACAACCGCTTCACGTTGTTGCGCTTGCCTAACGCTCTGCGTTGGAGGTTTACCGCAGCTTCAGGATTTTAAAACAGCTTGAGTATATCCTTAGAGAATCTGCGTTATCTGCGTGCTGATTTTTAATGGACAGAGTATTATTGAAGCAGTTTTTGGAAGTTCTTTTAATAATGTTGAGTAAACGACAGCTCCGTTCCTTGCGTCCTTTGTGCCTCTGTTGTCCCTCAAAAAATATTGGAAAAAAATTTCCCTCAAATAAATAGACTCAGTATTTTTTATTTTCTAGTATCTAGTATATGGTTAATAATAGCAGTTGCTCTTACAAATTTTGTCCTGAATCAATAAGCACACTATATACCACACGGACTGTGGAGTAGTTCGTATATGAATTATTGAATGCGTTGTTTTTTCATGCTGGATGTTTGAAATTGCATGTTGATTTGTTCAAAATTGCAAAAAACTGGCTTCTTTGAATTTTTATGATTGAGATTGGAAATAGAGATTTGAGTTTTTTCGTTTTTTATGATTTCTTTTTTCTCAATATCGTTTGTAAAATTTGCAAATTTTTTGTGGTAGTTTTTGGCATGAATTGTGAAACTACTTTCAACCGTCGCGGAGTTGCGATTGAAATTGAATGCCGTACGGTGCGGCAAATTCAAGAAAATCAGTTGCTGGAGAGCAACGAATTAAATTTCTCAAATTAACATTTGAGAGAAAGGAAAAAACGTAAAATGAGAGTTAAATTTTTTGTTATGTTGGCAGTGCTTTGTACCGTAGGGTTCGCTTGTGTAGTTGAGGCAGATACGATTAAAGTTGGTAATGGTCTTGGTACTTGGGGTACCGTGTTCTCGTCAGTAGAGGACGAAGCCTATTACTACAAATTCACTGGCGTTGGTGAACTGAGAGATGAAGGCAGAACAGTCTATACCAACAGTTACCAGTCGAGATTAAAGAGCGACTCAGATACTTGGAACTATAGACTGAACCTTATGAACGACTACCTTACGGGCACACTTAGTAGTAACAGGATGGATAGCAGCAATGGTGCTTTGGGAATGTTGAGTGATAAATCTCACGATCTTGTTAAACACAAGCTCGGTCATACGTATGGAAAGTCACAAAATGCCTTAGGTAACATCTACGGCAGAGGAGCTGATTCACTGAAAGGTAACTTGACTACGAGTGGAGTTGCAAATCAATTGTTCAGAAATGGCACACTCACTCCAACTAACGTAATAACCTCATCCGCTTCACCTCTTGCCAACGCTGTCGAACATAACTGGATTTACGAAGCGTCAACCGACTCATTCAGCAGCAATTTTCTAGGTGCATCCAACGGTGTCGGTGACCACAACATAGGTATTTATGCTTTCGTTACGAGTTTCGATTACAACTCTAACGACATTTATCAATACCTGAATGGTTGGTTTTCAGAGTTGGGTACGTTGGTGGGAATTTATGTCAATGGTATTGCTTTGACAGATGCCTACCTTCAGTTGAGCGACGACTATTTGTCCTCAAGACTTTTTGGCAGTTACGATATGGAAATTGACTTGAACGCGCTCTTCAACAACGGAATATTGAAAAATGGTAATAACAACCTCGCCTTCGTACTCGACACGATTTTGCCCGAATACTACGGCGGCAACGTTTACGAAGGTAACGACGGATTGGTCGCCATCGCAACCGGTCTCAATCGAAACACCGACTCAATATTCAATGTTACGCCTCCAACACCACCAGTGAACCCACCAGTGAACCCACCAGTAACTCCACCAGTACCACCAACTTCACCAACCCCAGAACCCGCAACATTGTTGATTTTGGGTGCCGGACTTGTCGGGCTTGGCATCAGAAAAAGATTAGCAAACCAAAAATCCATATAACCAATTGCACTTGCCCGCGGGCAAATTTTAAGAAAGGAGTTTTTAAGTAAAATTAGAGACCGGACAAGATTATAACTTGTTCGGTCTCTTTTTTTATGCCGTAGTCAGTACACAACTAAACACCCACTATCGTGATCGTTTTCCCGTCAACATTTTCTTTTTTCATATACAGCTTATTTTCCCAACTGGCATTTGTATCACGGCTAAAAACTACTAGCCAACCCTCGTTGCAACAATGAATATCCATATAACGAGCAGTTTGAATGAGACCTTCTTCAATATATTTTTTGCTGTGATCCAATTTCAATTCTATCGGATATTTTTGATTGTTATATATTAGGCAAAGGTCAAACCTTCCCGTTCCCGAAGCCATTTCACGAATAACTTGTCCGCCGCCATTGATTATTCGTTGCAAAAACGCCATCAAAACAAGGTGCGGCGCAGCTTCTTGATAGTCAACTTTTTTTGTCCAAATATCGCCGTTAGCTTGCCAAAACTGTTGAAAATCACGCATCAGATAATCCATGTCAATACGTCCGCCTTTAAGATAACGCGGAACTTGATAAGGATATATCGGGTTGCTCAATTCCTCTTGTGCGTCGGAGGATAATTTGCGGATTATTATTTCAGCATAGATCGGATTAGCTGGTTCGATCAATGAATTAACAACTCGAATCAATCCTAAATCTTTAGTGTACAAAAAATCCTCAGATCCTTTGTCTGTAAAATTTTCTCCCAGAATCATCGGTTCTAATACTTTTTGCACGCGCTTTTCCTTCAACCGTTCAAGCAAACTATCAATATGTGTTGGACGATTGAGAATAATATTTTGAATCGCCTCACCCACCAATTCTGCTGTAATCGGTTTCGAGTGATCCGAATCCAATAATTTTACAATCACTTCACGGGCAATTGCATTAACCAACCAAGG
>JAIRWK010000301.1 GCA_031268995.1 Planctomycetaceae bacterium | reverse complement strand
TATGTTTGTTTAACAACTTCAATTAAGAAGGAGTAAAATGTATGAAATGTTTGTTAAAAAATTGGAAAATTGGTGCATACTTTGGAAGTATCGTACTCGCTGTCGGGATTGGAATGGTTCATACGACAACAGGAGGAAATGTTTCCGGCGGAATACCGTGTAACTACAGGATGTCTGATCAGCCTAGTTGTAGATCCATGACGGCAAATAAAGATGACAATCCTGCTTTGTGTACAGGTTCGTTTTTCAATTTTTATGCTACACCAGGTTTACAAAATACAAAACTATTCTTGACACTAGAAAACGCGTCCGCGTGTTCAAAATGTACAATGAAATCGGCGGTTTCTTATGATGCGGGAGCTTGTGGTGGTGGTGGTGAATGAATGTGGTGATACCGTTCACGGTCGGTATTTTTAGGAATGTTTTTAGTGCCAAGACTACTGTTCACACTTCGATACTGGTAGACATTGCCCGTTTTCAGGCAGGTAAGTGGTCGGCGGTTGCCGGTTGCCGGAAAATTAAAGTGTGAACAGTGCATGTAGGGTGTTGACCAATATTATCTGGCTCATGTTGTGCAGATCCTAAATCCGGTTTTGCCCTAGTTTTCTATTCAACCTAAACCCAACCGCTTTCAGCTGTTTTTAGGGCATTTTTACACAAAAAGTCCTGTTTTGATGTGTATTTTTGCCCAGTGCGTAACATGAGTTATCTAAAATGCTGTTGTGTAAATTGTGAGTTACTACTAAAACAAAAAATAAGTAACTCATGTTACGCATCGGTGATAACCGGACGTATTTTCCACGTCCCGTTAGGGACGAAATGTTGGTAGAAAATATGGTAAAAACATATTCGTGTCCCGTAGGGACACAATGTGATTAAAATTAAACCGTTTGAAATATCCTCATATTCCGTCCCTAACGGGACTTGAGCAATGTTTTACCTTTTTTCTATCAATCGACTGAATAATCACTATCATTTCCGTATCGTGCGTAACATGAGTTACAAAGAGAAAAATTTTTTGAATACAAAATAAAAATTTTTTGTCCATTCCCCTGATTGCAACATTTTTACTGCTGAGGTTGTTCTGGCGAGAAAATTAGGTAAAATGAGTCGCTCTATTTGTTATTCAACATTTGGAAATAAATAAATTCAATTTTCGTGTTTTTTGTATTTTTTGTGTTTAAAAATTATATATGCCGTAACTGATGCAGATTTTAATATATTATGTTTAAGTTATTTTTTGTTTTGTTGGTTTTTTTGTTAGGTTTTTCGGGATGCGGGTTCGGAGGTAATAATTCTGTTGCGCCGGGAAATGGCGGCTCGAAAATTATTGAAACAAAAAATGAAAAAAATCAAATTGCAGATTCGGACAAAAATGTTGACGGCACTGCGAAAAAAAATAATGCGTTGCGGGATAATCCTTTTTTCAAATCAACATTGGATTTTTTGGGTTCGCCGGTTGAGCTTCCTGATTCGGTTGCGTTGTCGGAAGGTGAGATGAAACCGTATATTGAAGCGATTGGCGGAACAACAATTGCGTTTAAAATGTTGCCGATCAAAGGAGGCAAATTTACAATGGGCAGCCCCGACACCGAAATAGGTCGCAAACAAGATGAATCGCCGCAACACGAAATTGAAATCGCTCCGTTTTGGATGGAAGAGCATGAAGTAACATGGCAAGAGTTTAGCCTTTTTGCCCTGAATATATTGCGGGAAACGCGAAAGGCACAAACCGAACGCGAACAATTAGCCGACGCAATGGCTTCGCCAACTCCGCCGCACACAATCGCCGCAATCAGCTACGACAACTCCTCAAAACAAGGCTACCCCGCAAGCGGGATGACATTATACATGGCGCAAGTTTATTGCAAATGGTTGACAATTCAGACGGGGCGTTTTTACAGGTTGCCGACGGAAGCTGAATGGGAATACGCTTGCCGCGCCGGTACAACAACCGCGTTTTCCTTTGGCAATACTGATGAGAATATTGACGATTACGCTTGGTATTTTGACAACAGCGACGGAACATCAAAAAAAATAATGCAAAAAAAACCGAATGCTTGGGGGCTTTACGACATGCACGGCAACCTCTCCGAATGGGTACTCGAACAATACGACACAAATACCTACTCAAAACGTAACTCAAATTCAAGTGATTCGGTTGTTGTTCCATTGCCGACTGATTTTGGGCAAGTTCTACGCGGCGGGAATTGTGAAGACGACGAAACCAACAGATTGCGTTCCGCAGCGAGGTTGTTTTCTGTTGCCGAATGGAAAAAGCAAGACCCCGCCATCCCGCAAAGTATTTGGTGGACAACAGATGCACCTTTCACCGGATTCAGGATTGTTCGCCCGCTAGCCCAACCCAAAAATGAAGAAGAACTAAAAAAATATGAAGCCGACCCAGAAATCTGGTTGAAATATCCCACACAAAGATAATTTATACCGTAGGAAATTTCTAAAAATTTTAAATTGGTGATACGTCTTTCGTGATATACTCATCGCACTATGAAATTCAGTTTTTTAAGACAGGATTTTATTATATCCTGACGATCCTGTAATCCTGCTATCCTGTCTTAAAAAAATGAATTTCATGTAGCTACAGTATAAATTTTTTTAACACAAAAAACACGAAAAGTATTTTTAAATCCCCCTTTCGTAATTTTTGTGCTTTCCGTGATGAAAAAATATTTAGTGAGAAGAGTTGCCCAAAAAATCTGCTATCGATTCTTCAAAAAGATCATACAACTTAAAAAATCCATCGCGAAAATTGCCGTTAGTTTCTTTGAATATTTGTTCTATTTGTTTGTCGTTGATTTTGAAGTTATTATTTTTTATCATGTTGCGGACGAGGTGTTGGAATATTTCGTATCGGGCAATTGTTTTGTGAATGATTGGCACAAAAGCCGCTAGTTTGTGCGTAGTGAAAATGAAACCGCCGGTGTTGTGTAAATTTTTCATTCTCAATTTAATTTTTGATAAAAGAGATAATTGTTCATAACCGTCTAAAATATGGACGGTGTTGGTATCTTTTTTTTGTAACGATAAAAGAAAATTTTGCGGTAAAGATTTTTTTGTTGAGTTTAGCAAGATTTTTTGTACGTTTAATCCGCTTTTGGTCAAATGCCTTTCAAGTGATTCCAGCAATGTTGATTTTCCTGATCCGTGTTTACCCACAATTTGCCCAACACCGCCCGCCGCCGTCAAACGCGCAAATATCTCGCCAATATTGACTTCCGAATCGAATATATACTCTATCGATCCGGCTTGCCAATTACAAACTGAAAACGGATTTGATCCAAAATCTTTTACAGTCATGAAAGTATTCGACTAATTTTTTGAGGGACAAAAGGGACAATAAAGGACACAAAGGACAAAGCGGGCATTTATACTGAAGTTACTTTAAAATTCTTGAAGCTGAACAACCGCTTCACGTTGTTGCGCTTCCGTAATCAGCTTTACGGAATTTTAAAACAGCTTGAGTAGATGTGCATGAATGGCGGTGTTGCACATCAGAACCGCTGCTCGACTCCTCTATTGCCGAAATTGAAAATTATGATAGCATTTTTCGCTCGTGTGTGGTACTATGCAGAGGGCTATTTTGTACTGATTGCACTGTGAATTTCGGCGATTCAAAAATTTTTGAAGTCTGCTTTTTGATAGGTGAACTGGCGGCGGTTGACGGAATTTAAATTGCAAGTAGTCTAAATCAAAATACCAAAACTATAAACAGTTACATATAATTTTATACTTGTATGAGGAATTAAAAATGATTTTTGAATTGGTAAAGGATATTTGTTGGGTTGGATTTGTTGACTGGAATGTTCGTGATTTTCATAGTTTTGATACTTGGCGCGGCGCAACTTATAATTCTTATCTTGTCCGCGATGATAAAACTGCTGTTATTGATGCAGTGAAATTACCTTATGTTGATTATTTGATCAAGAATATTGCGTCTATTACGTCTCTTGACAAAGTTGATTATGTTGTCTGCAACCACGCCGAACCCGATCACGCGGGCGGAATCGGTGAACTCATGCGTCTGTTGCCCAACGCGATATTATTGTGCAACGCGAAATGCCGTGAAGCATTGGCAGGGTACTTCGACAACATCGATTCTTGGCGGATACAGATAGTCGCAAACGGCGAAACCGTCTCGCTCGGAAAACGTAAATTGGTATTCATAAATACACCAATGGTTCATTGGCCCGAGTCGATGTTTACTTACGTTCCAGAGGACGAATTGCTTTTCTCAATGGATGCGTTCGGGCAACATATCGCGACCTCCGAACGTTTCGATGATCAATACGATTTGAGTGTGTTGTTGCGTGAGGCGAAAAGTTATTACGCAAATATTGTTACGCCGTACAGTAACCAAGTTCAAACTACGCTTGCGGCTACGGCGGGTACACCGATTAAAATGATTGCGCCGTCGCATGGTTTGATTTGGCGTTCGCATGTTGCAGAGATTGTGGCGGCGTACAAAAAATGGTCAAGCGGCGAATACGCAAAAAAAATTCTGATCGTTTACGACTCAATGTGGGAAAGCACAACACAACTCGCGAATGAAATCCTAAACGGAGCAACCAACGCATCAGACGAAATTGATGTACGTATGTTCCACGTCCGCAAAAGTTCATTGACCGAAATCGCAACCGAAATGCTCGACGCAACCGGTGTCGCACTCGGAAGCGCAACACTAAATATGCAAGTAATGCCGCAAATTTCAGCCGTGTTAACATACATTCGCGGTTTAAAATTTTCGTCTAAATTTGCGGCTGTGTTCGGTTCGTATGGTTGGGGCGCACAAGCCGTAGATATTTTGGGGCGTTGGGTTAACGAATCGGGTTGGACAATGGTTTCGGAACCGGTCAAGGCAAAATTCAGACCAACAAAAGATCAACTGACCGCCGCCCGAAACACAGGTTTAGCACTCGCCCAAAAAACCATCAATCCCAAAAAAGATCAAAAATAATTGTTGCCCATTTACACAGGTGATATACTGAAGCTACTTTAAAATTCCTGAAGCTGCGGTAAACCTGCAACGCAGAGCGTTGGGCAAGCGTAACAAAGTGAAGCGGTTGTTCAAGGGCGAAGCCTATCGCTCTACCGGCTACGGTATATACTCATAGCACTATGAAATTCAGTTTTTATTTTTTTGACAGGATTTAACAGGATAGCAGGATTGTCAGGATTTTATTATATCCTGACAATCCTGTAATCCTGTTATCCTGTCTCAAAAAGATGAATTTCTTCGTAGCTACAGTATAAACACTGCAAAATAAACTGCAAAGGCGGAGAAGGCGAAAAAGGTATATGAAAAAACTTTTCCGCTAATTACGATTGACAGACTTGTTGGTAGCAACTCTGGCGTAAAATACGAAAGCAAGCATAATTATTGTACAAATAATCGCCGGAATGTCGCCGACAGAATGATACAACGGTGTCCAATATTGAACCGCTAACTGATCAATAACAGGTTCGGCAGATTTGCGTTTGCCGATTTTAGTGATTTGCCCGTAGCAATTTATTGTTGCAGAAAAACCGCAGTTGGCGGCTGTTACATAAGGACGACGATTTTCTACCGCACGAAAGATATGTGTTGCTAAATGTTGATCAATCTGATTTGTGAAATTGAACCAACCACAATTCGAAATGTTTATCAATAACACAGGATTCTGCCCCAACTTTTGTAACGATAATATTTGACCGCGAACATGATGCGGTACCGTACTCTCAAAACAAATATTGACCGACGCATAAACATTGTCCTTTATTGGTATTGCAACCGGAGACTCGCCCCTCATTGCTTCTTGACAAATTGATCGCAACGGAAAATTCTCCGGTAAATAATCAGCAAACGGAACATACTCGCCAAACATTACGAGTTGAATTTTATCATAACGAGA
Source organism: Planctomycetaceae bacterium (assembly GCA_031268995.1). GTDB lineage: Bacteria > Planctomycetota > Planctomycetia > Pirellulales > Thermoguttaceae > WRKP01. The sequence goes on along the minus strand of JAIRWK010000301.1, from coordinate 5,897 downwards.
CTTGAACACAGGCGGATTGGGCGCAACAAGAAGCGCAGAATTAAGACGTGATATTTCAGAATTGGTATTTTTATTTTTTTTGTTATTGTCGGCAATAGTCGTAGAAATTCCATACAAAATCGGCGAATTGACCTCCGCCGATAAATCCAATAACATATCAGTCATCTGCTCCAACAAACGCTGATTCCAACCTTGACTTTCATACGTTGCACCATTCTTAAAAACAATATACGGAATCGGACAAACCGTCTCCGACCAAATTATCAAATCCAACGCATCGCCATTATTATTGCGAACCGCCTCCCGCGTCAACTCAACATATTGATTAAAACAATCACTAAGTTGCTGATTCGTCATCGTAATCGACACAGGTGAATTACCTTGCAACGCCGCGATTTTGAGCTTCAAACCGTCTTCAGGTAAATTATTTGATTTTGAAATCATCAAATAACCATAAAAAATTGTCGCCGTGATTATAAGAAATGTACAAATTATCGTAACAAAAATTCGCCCGCGACCGGATTTTGCGCTATTGGTTCGCTGAAATTTGCAGCACGGGCAACGTAATAAAATTGTCCCGATCCCCGTACCAACCGACATCACCATCCCGCCCACAAAATATCCGCCGCCAATATCGGCAATCTGAATCAAAACCGGATTCGCCGATAACAAATGCTCAATAGAACAAAACGAAAAACCGCCCAACAAAATATTTCGCAGAAATTCACAACCAACCCAACACACCGGCGCAGCAACCATAATCGGTATTCGCAACAGTTGTATCGCCGACCGCGCGGAAATAAAAAACAAAACCCAATACAACGACAAATAACCCGAAAGAACTATAAGCCCAATTATTGCCGCCGAATGCGGTGAAGAAATCCAAAATATTGACACCAACCAAAAAATAAACGCCGCCAAATAAACGTAACGATATTTCAATTGTGTACCGAAGCCGGTATAGGCGGTAGGCTTCGCCCTTGAACAACCGCTTCGCAATGCTACGCTTACGTGTTCCGCTTCAGGAATTTCAAAATAGCTTGAGCATAAACCATCCGCCAACAAAAACGTCCACAACACAGGCACCAAAAAAATAAATAAACAAAACACACTCCCATAAAAAAATTGCAACACACAGAATATCGCCGCACCTAAAAAAAATAAATTCATCGAAGCCGATCTAAACGTTAGACTTTGTCCGTTGGCAACAGTTTTGTGTCGTTGTGATTGCGAGTCTTTTAGATTAGATTTGGCGGATAGATTCATTTTTTATTTTTTTGACAGGATTTAACAGGATAGCAGGATATACATGATTTTATTATATCCTGTCTATCCTGCTATCCTCATATCAAAGTCAATTCGCCATACGCCGGTATATTATTTTCGTATCCAGACGTTTGTTATTACGCCGAAAACGACTTTGTGGTAGTCTTTGACTTCTTTTTGTGCGTTTACGATAAATTTTCTAGCTTCTTCGTCTTTGAAATCGTCGGGCGCAACTGTGGTTATCTCAAATAACTTGCACTCAATAATTATTTTTGCTTCTTTGTAAGTTATATTTCCTGAGGGAGTTTGCACGGCGGTTAGTTTGGTGTTTTTCATTTTATCGCTTGTTCTGCCGGATTGTTTGCCGAATAGCAAAATTTCTTCTTTGTACTTGTTGTCGAAATAGGACATCGTGTACGTCGAATCTTTCCGAATAAGTTCAAGCGTATAACGGTTTGCGTTCATAAAACCCCAAACTACAGGTTTCTCAAACAACGTTCCCCAACCGCCCCAACTCGCAATCATCGAGTTGTAATGTTTGGCAGTTCCGCCCGTCAACACAGTGTAGTCCTTGTTCACAAGCGTAAATACATCGCCCGGAATTTCTTTGGGGGCAATTGGTTTGAAGAGTTCGCCAAACGACTTCTCTTTTATTTGTTCGCCGGTCAATTTGCCCGCAGGTTGATCTTTTTGCAAAGTATCCGCAAAACAATTGCCCACAACAAAACACGACAAAAATAAACCAACAACAGCAACACAAAAAGTTGCATCAATTGTTGTCCAAATATTTGAAAATCTTAATACGGTCATTGTTTTCCTTTCATTAAAGGTTTGTTAAAGTTTTAGTTAAAAGTTAAAGGTTAAAGGTTAAAGGTTAAAGGTTAGAGGTTTAGTTAAAGGGACAAAGGGAATACAAAGGACATTAGGGACAAGCGGCATCTATCAAAAAGGAGTCGAAAAAAAGTGTCCCTTTTATTCTTTTCTACTTTAAATCATTCGGTGTCTTTCGTGACCTTCGATGTAAATTGCGCTTCGGGGTCTTGCGGGGCAGAGGTGTTCGCAGGCACCGCAACCAATACAACGTTCAGCGTCGATTGCCGGTATTTTGAGTGATTGGGGGTCGGCGGAGTCTTGCGGGAGGAGTTGGATTGCGCCGGTTGGGCAATGGCGTTCGCAATTCTTGCACGTTACCGCATCGCGAGTTACAACACAATAGTCCTTGATCCACACCGCATGACCAATTTGCACGGCGGTTTTCTCTGCTGTTGTAATTCGTTGAATCGCCGCCGTCGGGCAAATCTCCGAACACCGCACACATTCCGGTCGGCAATAACCGCGTTCAAATGAGATTTCTGGTTGCAGGAATTTGGACAAGTCATGCGACGGACGAAGCACTTGGTTCGGGCAAACCGAAATACACAATTGACACGCCGTGCAATGTTCCGCAAAATTGCGTAAACCTTGCGAACCTGCCGGAACAAGCGAGGTTGCCCGATCCGGTTTCTGTTTGCCCGCCAACTCCGCCAAACCGCCGTCCGCAAACAAAAACTTCGACCGCAACACCGACACAATCGAAAACAACACCGCTAACGACAAAAAATTACGGCGTGCCGAACCATTCGAACTATTGGAGTTTGTCGAGTTGGTTGAGGCGGTCGGGTTGGTCGCGGCAATTGTTGGCGAACGGAATAGGGCGCGGGTATAAACGAGGGCGTTTTGTCGGCATTGCCCCACGCAATTCATGCACGTTACACAACGGCTATAATCGATTGTTTGCGTTTGGGGGTTAATACAAGAGGACTTGCAATTGCCGGCGCATAATCCGCAGCGGTTACATTTTGCGGTGTTGATGATTGGTTTGAACAAGGAGAATCGGGCAAGAACTCCAAGCACGGTTCCAACCGGACAAACGCTGTTGCAATAGATTCTCCCGTTTCGCCAAGCCAACACTCCCACCAACACAAAAAAAACCGCCGCAATCGCTAACCCAATCCCGCTTTTCAACCAAATCTCCACCGGCGAAAAGGCGTAACTGCCGAATTGTATTGCCAAATGTCCCAACAGGTTATTCGCGAGTTGGTAGAACGGGGCAAAGAGGTTGGAGGCGATGCGTCCGTAGATGCTGTACGGTTCAAGAAGGGCAAACACGGAGTTGATGCCCAAAACAAACAGCACCGCAAAAACCGCCAACACCCCATAACGTAACCATGTTATCGCTGGCGAAAACGCAAACCGCTTTTGACGTTTACCCTTTCGCCGTAACGATGTTGCCCGCGCCGCAATATCCTGAAACACGCCAAGCGGACAAATCACCGAACAATAAACCCGCCCCAAAAGCAACGTCAACAACACCAACACCGCAACCACACCAATATTCAACGCCAAAAACGCCGGTAACAGTTGTATCTTCGCAAGCCAGCCGAACCATTGGTGAAACGTCCCCGTAAAATCAAGGAACAATAACGTTATCAACACAAAACTAATCGCCGCAATCGCAATTCTAATTCTTCGTAACATGAGTAAATGTTTTTTGTATTTAGCACGCAGATAACACAGATTTAAGGATAGCCGCAGATTTTATTTTTTAATATCTATCTGCGTAAATCTCCAATATCAGCGTCCTCTGTGTGCCAATGTTTTTTTCGGTTATTATCGAATACTTTGCGGCGAATTTCGGGTTTCATTCCGAAATTCAACAGCAAACCAACTTCTTTGTCTGTGGCTTTCAAGTAGTTGATCAGTTGAAATTCGTGTTCCTCAACCAAATAATCAACCGCTTTCAATTCCAAAATGATTAAATCATTGACAATCAAATCCGCTCTATATTTTCCAACAGGTTGATCATGGTAATAAACATCAATCGCTTTTTGCGTCTCAACCTTAAAACCTCTACTTGATAGTTCAAAGTAAAGCGCATTCTGATACACACTTTCCAGAAAACCGAACCCTAACTCATTATACACGCAATAAAACGCCTGTATAATCTTCTCCGTCAATTCCTGATGTTTATACTTTTTCGTATCCATCTGTATTGCCTATGTGTTCATGTTTTTCGGATTTTTGGCACGCAGATAACACTGATTCAAATGATAGCCGCTGATCGTATTCATTACTTAATATCCATCTGTGTAAATCCCAAATATCTGCGTCCTCTGCGTGCTAAAAAAAACGAACGATCAAATGAAGGTTCCTTGTTTTAGTTGTTCGACGAACTTATCGATGCGTTCCATGTGTTCGGGGATGGGGAGTTTTTGGGGGCATTTTTCGATGCAGAGGGAGCAGCCGATGCAATGGTTGAACGATCTTTCTTTGGGGATGCCGCGATCAAAAGTGGTCAAGAACGCATGACGCGCCCGGCGGTAATTTTGATCTTGTGAATCTTTCGGCAAGTTGCCCTCTGTAACGCAGCGATTGTAGTGAGCAAAAATACTCGGAATATCCAGCCCATACGGACAAGGCATGCAGTATTGACATTCCGTACACGGGATAAAATTAGCGTGCAAGAGGAGGTTCGTAACATTTTCGAGGACGGCGTATTCTTGTTTATTGAGCGGTTGTAGCGGCGCGTAGGTGCGGATATTTTCTTGCAAGTGTTCCATATAAACCATGCCGCTCAACACAGTCAACACACTCTCCGGCGTACCCGCATAACGAAACGCCCAAGACGCGGGCGTTTCCTCCGGCAACATTTGTTTCTGCAACGCAAACGCATTGCTCGGCAAACGCGACAACCGACCGCCCAACAACGGCTCCATCACAACAACAGGAATACCGCGTTTGACAAGTTCGGCGTAGAGATATTCGGCGTTGGTGTTAAAGCCGGTTGCGTTTTGCCAGTCAACATAGTTGAGTTGAATCATGGCAAAATCCCATTGAATCTTTTCCGCAACCAAAAAATCAAACGCCCCAATATCGCCGTGAAACGACCAGCCCAAATTGCGAATACGCCCCGCTTCTTTTTCCTTGAGCAAAAAATCCACCATCCCGTTTTCGTAAAAACGTTCTTTGAATGTTTTCATGTTACCCGTGCCGACGTTGTGAAGCAGATAGTAGTCAATATAATCCACTTGCAACTTCTTCAACGATTGACGGTACAAATTGACCGAGTAATCAAAAGAACGTGCCTCCGATTCGGAAACAGCGGGGTCAATACTTCGGTGGTTTGAGAGTTTTGTTGCGATAAAGAACTTGTCGCGGGGATGACGTTTCAGGGCAATACCTGTTGCCGTCTCCGCCCAACCCCGAATATAAACCGGCGCGGTGTCAAAATAATTCACGCCATGCGCAATCGCATAGTCAACTAATTCATTGACCGCATCCTGATCAATCTCTTCGCCGCTGCCGTCCGCCTTCTGCTTCAAAGGCCACCGCATACAACCATATCCCAACAACGACACTTTATCGCCGGAACGCGAATTGATACGGTATGTCATTTTATCGGTTGGTACTTCTCCGAGTTTGGAGTTGTTGGCGGATTGCGTATCGGGCTTGCAACCGTAAAACGCCGCCGTCGATATCGCCGTCGAAGCCGCCGCTCCCGCGCCAACTATCTTCAAAAAATTACGCCGATTCGGTTTATTATCGTTTTGGTGATCCATTTTGGACTCCTTTATTGTTTGAGGGTTTGGGGA
>JAIRWK010000263.1 GCA_031268995.1 Planctomycetaceae bacterium | reverse complement strand
CCTTGTATATTGTAATTCGGATTATTGTAAGTACGAGTATCAAGCATACTGTCATAATCACGTGTATGATGCCAACCGCCAAGTGACCCGCTAATAGACAAATCCGTTACCGTCTCCTTAACTGAACCACGCACCAAAACTACAGGATCACCAGATGTCGCAGGACAAGAATCACAATCAGGATCCGTACCGCTCTCAGGATAATGACCTGAACCAAAAAGCATTTCGGTAACAACCAAACAACATAAAAACAACGTAATCAAATTACGGCTCAACAATAATAGGGAGTTCATGAAAAAACTCATACTGAAACTTCAGTTTAAACCACTTAAAACCCTTACTGGACAAACACAACGCAACCGTTTCTGAACATCGGAAAAATGATAATTTCACACTTTTTGTCTTGTAACATCTTCCAAAATTATCCCCAATTCCATTATCGTGCCAGTAATTTTAGGATATATCAAATGTATCGGACAAGCACAAAAGCACAGCAGTGAAGTGAAGTGTAAAGTTATCGATTTCTTTGTTTTTTTCAATAGGTTACAAAAAAACATTCTGAAACTTCAGTTTAAACCACTTAAAACTCTTATTGGACAAACACCGGCACCCTAGATAATGGGTGGATTTAACTTGTTACTAATATAATTTAATAGCGCAGTAAGTTTCTCTATATGTACGAACGTAAAAAAATCTTCGTAGTTGTCTGATAAATCACGCAAATCTCGTAAATCCTCAAAAAGAGAGTGCACAGTAGGAGTGGAAGGACATTTGCTATCGTACCATTTATAGTCAGTCCATTCGTCGGGGGGAATAACCGCGACATAATCCTCATCTAACTCAAGCACATCAGGCATTCTCGATTTCAGAAAATCCAATGATTGTTGTAAATACGAGCAAATTTCACTCTTTTGAATTACCATATAATTCTCCATATACGCACATAAGGCACCAACCGAAAATATTTTTTCCAAAAATTTTACAAAAAGTTTAAACAACTTTAATGGGTCACTGTGCTCTTTTTTAAATAATCACGTGTCTCCCAAACATCATCTTTATTGCCTCAAAATTGAATTATCAGATGTTCTATTTTTTTGCCTAAATCTATGCTCGATTTCGTCAATGAGACCAATTATTTCGTCGTCTAGAGGTGTTATATAACAGCACCTACAGTAGCCTGACCCAATATTGACATCAATTATGGCTTCGCTTTTACCCAACATAAATGTTAAGTTGGGTGAGAAAATAGTTATTGGAGCACGATGAAAAGACGGGGATATAGTCCAAATTTTTTTTCTCGTCCATACCTCAATTTTACGTAAAGTAGGATCGTCGCGAGAAATTTCCTCGCAGATACTATAATATTTTATGTTTTTGGGGGCAACTTTATGTTCTATTTGCTCTTGCATTTGTTCAGCTGGAACTCTAACTGTAAATTTTATGGTGCCGCCGCCAAAAGACTCTAAAGGAAAGAAATAAAAAATACCGAACAAAATGAAGCAAACAACAACAACAACAACAACAACGAACCCAATTATAATAAAAATCATTTTTTTAAAATTACTTTTCATTTTTTACCTCCATCAGTAATCTCACTCATCCTTTCTATTATTTCGTCCATACACCCATGAGCAAATATCCTACAATTTGAATTGACTAGGTTGTAATTGCCACGTACTCCATGCATCCCCACAAGAAAACGGTAAGTTACTCTATCTTGCTCACAATCAGATTTTGTTTTACGAATAATTGCTACTGCTGGTATCCAGTCTTCATCTCCTTTATTCTCAGGTCCTACTACTCCTCTTCCGTTACGGTTATGTTTAATTCCACCCGGCAAGGTATCGCTCTCAAATGGAATTTGTTTCTCCATCGACTAGCGTAAAGTTTCTATTATATGCAAACCAAGCAATATTAATACTAACAGATGCGTCGGTATTGGACAAGCACAGATAATCGCAATATGGGGTTGGGTATAGGTGTAATTGACTATAAATTCTCCGTCTATTCGGGTAATGTCCTAAATTTATTGTTACGTTTTACCGACTCCGCAGTTTTTTAGGGGTACAATATCAAGAACAATAAATTTCGCACACTACCTCTATTCGAGGTAAGAACTCCAATTTTCAATTGCTTCAGAAATACGCTTAACCATACGACAATTATACTCAGTCTCTTTATGAGCGAATACTTTCTTCATATAAATTAAAAATTCACAAATAATTTTTCTTTGCTCAGCAGAAAAGAGTAATTTTTTTTTCTCAAATTTCTTTAATAAATGTTCCTTCTTGGGAGGAATAAAAAAATCGATCAAACCTAGATCGTCAAACTCATTATCTGTCAATCTTTTACATAACAACGCAGGAAGAAAATAACAAAACGGAACTTCGCCGATAAGAGACATCCACATGTAATTTTTTTCAATTTCCTCGTCAGAAATTTCCCACCAATTTTTATTTATAAATATTGTACTTAATTCCTTTACTTCAAAATCCGTCGGATCTACATGCGTCAATATTTCATGTACTTCTGACGTATATGCTTCATACCCCCAATGAAATTCAATATTCTTCAGAAGTCGTTTTCTTTCCCCCTTTAGTTTTCTTTTCATACTACCTCCCCTCTGCCTCTAGAGAAATGCCCTTTTCGTAACATAAACGAGACGCTTTTGCAGCCTCACTTATCTTTTCTTGATGTTCTGCCCAACCGGGGTCAGAAGGTCTCCAGCACTTCTTTTGATATGTTCTTCTTGCCTCGGCACAGGTATTGGCAATAGCGGAACGAGTAAAACACTCTAACGACGTAAGCCTTTGATCCTTACAGCTAAATGGTCGCGTTTTGCAAGCTACATGGATGGCAGTATGATATTTTACTTTTTGGGCAGGCGTACACTCCGGATGTGGTTTACGCGACTTTGGCTGTTTGGGAGATTGGGGCGGTTTCGGTTGTGTATGAGGTAGTGGATCAGATGTTGTGGGTGGTTTTGAACTGGGTGGTCTTTTCTTTGGGAGACATTTCCATGCCTTTCCGGCACCACCTAGTAAACATGATCCACAGGCTCCTTCACAAGCGAATTTATGGATAAATGGAGCTGCATCGTATGCAATTTGTAAACATTGAACGTAATTGGACCATGTATTTTGACCTCGGCATAACACGGCAGCAGGACCTAAACATGTGGCACACGCTGCACAAACTACGGGCAACGCAATTGGAATCAAACCATATTCATCAAACAAATTGATAGCAGAATTAAAAACATACCTGTACAGATTTTCGTCTCCTCCCTCATATCCAATTGGGTCTCTGTTTACAAATCTTCCCAACCCGACGTGATAAAACCTATTTCGATACAACATCAACCCTGTTTCGCTATCCAGTACTTGCCCTGTAAAAGTTCTATTCCAGTTAAAATCAGTTGTTGTTTTGGCGTTGAAATTAGCGTCGCAGATATTTTGTTTTCCGAAGGCATCGTAGGTGTATCGTTCTTGGATGTTTCCTGTTGGATCGCAGATTGCGATTACGTTCCAGTTGGGATCGGCAAGGGAGTATAATATTTCGCTACCTTTTTCTCTTAATACTAGATCATCTATGTAACGTATTCCCCAGACGTATGATGTTATTTCATTTCCTGTTTGTGACTCTAATTCTTGCCAGTTTTCGTTGAAGAATGATTTTGTAACAACACCGTTGACTGTTTTTTTGATTCGCTGGTTAAGTCCATTATATTCATATTGCGCGACTAAATTATCTGAAGTATCTCTAACTTCGACTAGCCGATTCCATGCGTCGTATTTTCCTTTTAAGCCGGGCATGAGAATCATATTTCCGTTTGCGTCGTGTGCGGCGATACCTTGTAATTCGTTTGCGGCGTTGTGGGTGCGATTTTCAACGGTTCCGTTTTTTGTGTATTGTGACCAGTTACCGGTTTTGTCGAAGTTCCATGATTCGCTGTGGTTCACGGTTGTAATTGCCGTTTGATTCGTATTAAGCGTTCCGCGATTTAGGGATTTTATTTGTCCTAGATTATCGTAATTGTAGAGTTCGGAATTTGCGGCGTGGACTGCGTCATGGCGTTTTGTTCGGTTGCTGGCGTAATCGTAGCTGTGAATAATGTGGACAAGCGGATTATTATTTTGAAGCCATGAATGATTGATAATCCGACCGTAACGATCTAATCCGCCGCCAATATAAGTTGATGAAATATTCGGTTGGTTATA
>JAIRWK010000231.1 GCA_031268995.1 Planctomycetaceae bacterium | reverse complement strand
CTAAACCGTTTGAAATATCCTCATATTCCGTCTCTAGCGGGACGAGAACAATGTTTTACCTTTTTTCTATCAATCGACGGAATAATCACCATCATTTCCGTATCGTGCGTAACATGAGTTACTTGCAAAATATTCTTTTGTCCGGTTGGCGTGTGGCGAACTATTTGATCTCTAGTTGAAAATCAAATGTTTCTCCTTTACTTTTTATGACGGTGGCACGTAATGGAGTATCGCCCCAATAACGTTCTGGAACACGTTGTTTGGGTGGCGGCTCTTTTATTTGTCCGGCTTCCATTCCTTCTGTTGCAATGAAGGTATTTGTAGGGCTGCCGTCCTCTCCTACATGTTCAAACATTTCACCGGCAATATTGACTTTACATTCGCCGTATGGAACGGTTGCCGTGAATTTGCCGTGAACGATAGCACCGCCGCCGTCAAATCCGCCTGCTGTTGGAATAAATTGAATACTCCCGCGATGAAGCGGTTCACCGTCAAGTTTGACCATTCCCGTAACCTCTGCCATTTTACGGTTGTCCTTATTACAACCTAACGCCAACGGTAAAACGACAAGAAATAAACACAATACAATTTTTCGTTTCATAAATTGACCCTTTCTATACCAAATCCAATATGGGCGATAGGCTTCACCCTCAAGTAAACGCTTTTGTTTCCGAGCGTTTTTCACGAGAGCAAAACCTAAGCCCATACTAGATTCGGTCGTTTCAATAAGATAATGTTTCACCGCCGAATGTTGATCCGATGGCTTTCCAAACATCTAAGCTAATGGTGTTGTTAATGAATTTCACACTGCCGTCACCATAACAGGCATTGACTCCGCCGGAGTGCCGACTTCGTGCCGTAACAAAATTTCGAAAAATCGACGAGTTTGTTATAGCAGGAGCTTCACGGCGGTTTTGGTAATTTCCGCTTGTTAATTCATCAGGAGTGGTAGAGTTAGGACCTGTCAATGTCATATACTGTGATCCCAATTGATCATTTTGCATGTATCCTCGAAGATCGCTATCACTATCTCTGGCTGATTGAATTTGTTCCGAAAGGAACATCGTATTGGAAAGACCGTCAGTGATTTGTTCTAATGACATGTTTGTATTAGGGGCAAAAGGAGCACCTCCCCAAACTGCATCAGAATTAAAACGGTGCGGTTGTGGTTTTGTGTTATCACACCAACGATCATAGCCAAAATTGACACAATAGTTTCCTCTGGCAAGATCAAAAACATCTCTCCATTTAGCACCAGGTCTGTCGCAAGGACAATAATAAATGGAAAGTTTAACATTTGCCGGACCTAGCGGTTGTGTTGCGGCTTGTCGGCTGTTTGGAAGTTGGTAACAATGTACGTTGAAATTATACTCACTGAGCAATGCCGGTTGTTCAATAAATGGCCATATACGAGGAACCCACGTATGGCGCGTTCTGACAACACCAGCCGGATGAGTTGCTACGGTGTCCCGCGTCCAGCCGTATGGCAACAACGAAGAATTAACATCTGCGTAATTGTGCATTGCCAATCCATATTGTTTCAAATGGTTCGTACACTGCATTCGACGTGCCGCTTCACGCGCAGCTTGCACTGCCGGCAACAAAAGAGCAATCAAAATGCCAATAATGGCAATGACTACCAAAAGCTCAACAAGAGTAAAACCAAAAAAGAAACGATGAGGTTTGGGAGAAATCCACAGAGAATTATCACCGAAATAATTCTCACTCTTAAATAAATACCCCCCCCCCCCCCGTTTGACCAGTTTAACATTCGTGCTAATATCAATAGTTGCAATAGTTTCGACGTTCAATGAAATTGAATCCAATTTCAAACTCGACTTTTTCATAATCTCCTCCAATTCTTTCTGTTTATGGATTTGACAAACGTTATACCGTAGCCGGTAGGCTTCGCCCTTGAACAACCGCTTCACGTTGTTGCGCTTGCGTGTTCAGCTTTAGGAATTTGAAGTAGCTTCAGTATACAAAAATATTGTTACTGTTATCTTTTCTCATTCTTGTTCTGCAAAATTGAAAAAACAACAACAGCACAATAGACAACAAACCAAACGCGGCGAAATCCGACTTGGCACAAACAACATCGCACAAACGCCGCATTCAAACTAAACTTGTTACAAAAAATCTAGCGGAAACCTCTAGCACGAATAACAAGCAGGGGGGCGATTATAACAGGACTCGAAATCGCGACAAGTCCCCCCCCCTTCCTCAACTCGTAATCAAAACGTTGAAAAAATTACTTTGTGTTTTTTATCTTTTTCCAATATATTTGGCGAGCAGAGCAGGATCGTCGGTGGATATTAGGTGATCGATTTGGGATTGTGGGACTTTAATATTTGACAGTGCAACGGCGATGCGTTTCCAGAGTTGCTGCCGTTTTTTGCCTTCCGCGAGATAAAGATCAGTTACCAACAACGCAAGTTTGTCCGACATTATGTCGTCGCGATTCTCATAGTATCGTTTGATTATTTTGTCTTGGTATGGTGTTCGATCTTGCATTTGTATTGATTTGTGTACTGAAGCTACTGAGTAACCGCTTCATGTTGCCGCGATTCCATGTTCAGCTTCAAGAATTTTAAAACAACTTGATGGCGGTTCTAAAAACCAACTGTAGCGGGGACGCTACCGTCACAGGGCTTAAAATACTATTTGCCAAAAATTGCCAAAAACAAATTATTTCAAATTCGGTCGATTTTAAGTCAATAGGAATCGACCGAATCGAATAAAATTAATTTTTAAAACAAAAAATTCTCTACGGTATAGGCAATTGCGTTATGAGGCGAGTTTTGAGTCTTGGGGTTGGTTATCGAGGGCAATGTTTATTTCGTTTTCTTCTATTGTTTCGTTTGTTTTTTCTGTGGTTTCTTCTGAATCAATGACCGATATCTTTGGTCGCAACTCGTCGCGTAGTATAATTGTCTCCAATGGAGCGTCCACGCCAATATGAACCTTGTCCTTCGCGGCATGAACAACCGTTACAAAAATATCTTCGCCAATCCTAATCCGTTCCCCCTCCTTGCGTGAGAGTACAAGCATAACACACCTCTTAAAATATATTTACTAAAGCTATACCGTAGCCGGTAAGGCGATAGGCTTCGCCCCTGAACAGCCGCTTCACGTTGTTGCGCTTGCCTACGCTCTGCGTTGTAGGTTTACCGCAGCTTCAGGAATTTTAAAACAGCTTGAGTATACTTTAAAATTCCCAATTTCTAAACACGGAAACACAACAATATAAACCCGCCACACTCAATCTAACCTTCCAACTCTATCTCAATATCCGACAATTCAACTTGATGATAACGTTTACCACTGGGACCGTAAAACAAAACTCGTCCCTTGTCCTTTTCCCAAATCGCACTGTACTTCACCGACCTAGGTCCATGCAGACAAAACATAACACCGCACGATCCGGTATTGCCCCGTTTAAGTATTGATTCCGAAGTCGGAAACGCATCTACTAAAAGCTCATGGTCTCTACACAACGTCCGATAAACATAATCCCGCAACTCAGGAATAGAACGAATCGAATGAATTGTTCTGTTAGTCATTTGTAGAATAATTGCTTTTGTGCCGTAGCCTGCAAGGCGACCGGCTACGGTGTAACTACGGTATAATTCGCCTATTCGGTAAACTAGCCCCAGTTTATATTGGGCAAAAATTACTCGTGCGATAGTGTATCGGGCAATCGTTATTATATTCTTTTACATGTTTGATAAATTGACAATAAAAAAACGATTGGTATCATGTACGGTTTGCGTGATCGTTTCGTCTTACCCAAACGAGGCAGATTTAAATTTGCAAAAAAAGTCGCGCGAAGTTTTTTTATACCGTAGCCAGTAGGGCGATAGGCATCGTCCTTGAGCAACCGATTCATGTTGTTGCGTTTGCCTGTTACGCTTCGGGAATTTCAAAACAGCTTTTTTATACCGCAGCCGGTAGGGCGATAGGCTTCGCCCTTGAACAACCGCTTCACATTGTTGCGCTTGCGTGTTCAGCTCCATGAATATTAAAGTAGCTTCAGTATATAATATCTTTTTTTTGTGCATGAATATGGATTTGTTCATGCTTTTTTAATCGGTACGAGTGAAAAATTTTGAACCTGAAATAAATCAGACAAACATTAAAGTTGTTCAACCGGAGTCATTGAATGCGGATGTAGTTTCTGATGATGTGTTGACTACGGTTGACGAAAATTTTAGTATGAGTAGTTCTAGCAACCGCAGAAAATTACTTCGCGGAACGCTTCTTGTTGGATTCTTTACAATGGTTAGCCGTTTGCTTGGGATGTTGCGGGATGTGGCGACGGCGGCAACTCTTGGAATGTCTGTTGGCGGAGTTATGGACTCGTTTGTTGTTGCATTTAGGTTGCCGGACATGGCGCGGAAATTATTTGGCGATGGAACGATGGGAGTTAGTTTCATTCCGGTTTTCGGTAAAATCTGGAGAGAAGATAGGACAAAAGCGTGGAATTTACTGTCTGCTACGCTTGGTGTGGTATTTATTTTTCTTACGGTGTTTGTCGTAATTGGTGAGATTCTTTGTTTTATCGGCTTTAGTATTTTTCCCGCGGATAGTAAAGTTTATCTGATTTCGCATCTTATTGCGTTGATGTTGCCGTATTTGATTTTAATTTGCATGGCGGCGATTGCGTCGGCAACGTTGCAGACTTTAGGAAAATTTTCTATTCCGGCAATGTTGCCATCGATATTGAATATAATCTGGTTGTTGGGCATATTGGTAATTGCGCCAATTTACTCGGCAGACCCAACGAAGCAATGCTATATTCTTACGAGTTGTATTTTGATTGCCGGAGTGATTCAATTATTTATTCATTATCCGTTGTTGTATCATTTTGGTTTTCGGTTTAATTTTGGGTCTCGTGATGTTCGGGCGGATTTGCATTGTATTTTCAAGGAATTTTTTCCGCAATTATTTGGATTGATGTCATTACAAATTAACATTCTTTTTGCGATTGGTATTGCGTGGCTTCTTTCTGGTCAAGCCGGAGAAACGATTCGTTGGCTTGGCGGCGCGGCGTATTATCCGCTTCGTGTCGGCGCAACATCGTCAATATATTACAGTGAGCGAATATTCGATTTTCCTCAAGGTTTAATCGGTCTAGCAGTAACAACCGTGATTTATCCGCTTCTTAGCCGTCATGCGGCGGTGCGTGATTTTCGGATGTTTAGGGAGGATCTTTCGATTGGGGTGCGGATATTGTTTGCGTTTTCGTTGCCGTCTGTGGCGGGTTTGATGATAATGTCTGAGCGGATTTCGCATTTGTTGTTCCAACGCGGCATGTTTACGCCGGATGATATGTTTAGAACTGCTGATATGATATTTTGGTTTGGTACTGGCGTTTGGGCGTTTTGTTTGATGCCGGTTGTTGTTCGTGCGTTTTATTTGCTTGATGATATTTGGACACCGTTTAGGGTTGGGGTGATTGGTGTGGCAATGAATTTGATTCTTGATTTAATTTTGGTGTGGAAGTTGCACGAGCAAGCATTCGCGATTGCCGCAAGTGTTTCAACTGGTGTTCAGATGATAATTCTTTTTGCAATAATTGTAAAAAAACATCGGCTTATTGATTTGTATGGTGTGAGCAAGTGCATTGTTCGTTCGATTATTGCGGCAAGTGTGATGGGATCGGTAGTTTTTTCGGTGGTTGGTTTAGTTCCGAATCAAAATTCGGTTTCGGATATTATTTATATTATTGTCGGCGGGGTAACGGGAGTGGTTGTTTATTCGTTGGTGTTGCGATTGCTCGGCGGTCGAGAGATAGTTGTGATGTTGCGCGGGGATTTACAATATAAATCAGACCGAAAAGAAAAACGGAAAAATTTTCTGAAAACAAAACGACACCGTAATCGATACGGACGATAGATTTTTTGCCTTTAGGGAATTTCTAAAAATTGATTTTATTCGAATTCGGTCGATTTCTATCGACTGAAAATCGACCGAATTTGAAATAACTTATTTTTGGCAAGTGGTATTTTAGAAATTCCCTCTGGTTATACCGTAGCCGGTAAGGCGATAGGCTTCGCCCTTGAACAACCGCTTCACGTTGTTACGCTTGCCTAACGCTCTGCGTTGCAGGTTTACCGCAGCTTCAGGAATTTTAAAGTAGCTTGAGTATAGTAGGACTGTATTCTCGTTTTTTTTTGAGTTATCTATTGATTTCCCGTGCGGATCGTATTATAATCTCGCCCCTGTGTGGAGGATTGAATGCGGCGGGGTTTAGTCGTGTTTGCGCAAAATCGTTTTTTTGTGTAGATCAAATTTATACATGGGCTAATTCAAAAGGCTACTTTAAAATTCACGAAACGATTGTTCAAGGGCGAAGCCTACCGCCCGTATTGGCTTTGGTATATCCGCGTTTAATTATGTTGTTTATTGTGCTGTGAAATTTTTTTGTTGGCAAAATTATTTGCGGAGAAATTGACAGTATCGATAATTTTTCAAAGTTTCGTCAAATCCATAAACAGAAAGAAATGGAGGAGAAAATGAGAATGACAAATTTAATGTCAAGTTTTTGTGAAGCCGAAGTCCATGCAACTGTTGCTGTTGTTGCAAATGTCAAAATAGCAAAGTTAGGAAACGGGGGGGGGGGGGGGGGCATTTATTTAAATAAGAAGATCGTGTTAATAAATTCTATTTTTGGTTTTTTACCAACCCACCCGGTTGTGTTTGTTTTTGAATTTTTTTAATTTTTGTGGTTTT
>JAIRWK010000214.1 GCA_031268995.1 Planctomycetaceae bacterium | reverse complement strand
CCACAAGTAATTCAACCAGAGTAAACGCGCTGCGAACAGAAGTTTTTTTTCCAAATCGGACAGAAATGCTCGCAATAACGCGGGCAAACAAGAGGGAAATCGCACGTAAAACATGGTATATAAACCATTTTACGTACCCCCCCCCCCCGATACATTTTGACACAATTCAAGAAAATTAAACGCTTTGTTTAGATTTTTCATCGCTGAATCTCCTTCATTTTAAGTTGTTTGAAATGGAATGACAAACATTACAGTGATTTTGCAATTCCATAAATGATTCTATCAGATACTATTATGTACAAAGAAATTGAGTCTGTCAATAGGAATTGTTGGAATTTGAGGAAATTTTCTTAAAAATTTTCAAAATATTTTTTAGCTTCAAAAAAAGGACGTTAGAGACAAAAGGGACTTTGAGGAACACGCGGCAAACTCGACAACACAAGGCATTCACTTGTGGGCGAATCCTGTCGCTGATACCGGTTTTGGAATAACACCTTACTGGTGTTGTGAAATATATATGCCGCCCAAGCAAATGAAGTACAGGAAAATTAACACATTAATAAAGGGTAAACACAAGGTTGCGAGTAAATACAGTATAGATCGCCGAATTGAATATCCCAACGAACGTAAATATTGAAAATAAACAGTACACGTAAGAGGAGTCAGTAACGTTTTCCCGCCTGCACTACACACAACTGCCAAAATTTGCCAAAAACGGTATTGCGATGATTGAATTTCGATAAGGTTAAAACGGACTTCCCTAAAAGTAGCATCTGCCTTTTCATTCCTGGCATATTCAAGAGCAACACAAGCCGACGTAATACTAATGCCTCCAACAAATACGCACGCTAACAGTAACCAACAAAGTTAATTTCTTTTACGCTGAATTTGTGAAAAATCAATGTGCAAAGTACTCATATCATCAGAATCAAAAAAATTACAAAAATAGGAACGAAAACTTTACAAACATTATTTTGACGCGATTTTTATATTTAACCCGTCGCGGATTTAATGGCTGCGGATTGCGGTTGACCGGCGCGAGCAATTGCGCCGCGCATTTCTGTGTCGGATTGAATATTTCGCAATTTGTAATATTCGAGAATCTGCAGATTGCCTGTTACCAGCGCATCGCTGATTGCTTTAGGAACTTCCGCTTCCGCCTGCACGACTTTCGCGCGGTTCGCTTCGATACTTGCGAGATTTTCTTGCTCGGCGGCAACGGCAAGAGCGCGGCGTCCTTCCGCTTTCGCACGGGCAACTTTCGTATCCGCTTCCGCTTGGTCCGCTTGTAGCCGCGCGCCGATATTGTCGCCGACGTCAATATCGGCAATATCAATCGACACAATTTCAAACGCCGTTTGTGAATCCAAACGCCGCGCTAATACGGTTTTTGAGATACGTTCAGGACTAGCAAGAACTTCGCTGTGCGTTTCGGCGGAACCAATTGCACTGACAATTCCTTCACCAACACGGGCAATAATCGTTTCTTCGGTCGCGCCGCCGATCAATTGACGAAGATTCGCTCGCACAGTAACGCGGGCTTTGACTTTCAGCAAAATTCCGTTTTTCGCTACACCGTCAAGCATTTGCTCGCCGCCTGTTTGCGAGGGACAATCAATCACTTTCGGGTTGACGCTTGTTTGCACGGCTTCAAGAACATTACGTCCGGCAAGGTCAATCGCCGCCGCGAGTTTGTAATCAAGATCAATAATTTTCGCCTTGTTCGCCGCCACCATCGCACGAATCACCTGCAATACGTTTCCGCCCGCAAGATAATGCGATTCAAGCGACTTGACCGTGATGATCTGCGAATTGAGACCTGCTTGCACCGCCATAATTTTTGCCCGTAGAATCACCGCCGGATTGACTTTTCGGAACGTCATACCGAGCAAGTCAAACAAGTTGACTCCAGCGCCGGTCATCACCGATTGCACCCAAAGCGGGAAAAATCGAGCAAACACCGCACAAACAGGAAGAAGAATCACCAAAACGATTCCGACCGCAATAAAAAAAATAATTTTCAACGGATCAGCGTCGTCGGCAAATAATAAGGAGCGTGCCATTGTGAGTTTCTTTAATTTTGTTTTGTAGGAGTGAATCTTTTGGACAAAGAACAGTTGTTGTAGCTATAAATACACAGTTGTTTACGAAACATATAGTGAAATAGGTGTGTAAGTTGCTTTTACAAAACAAACGGTTCATGTAAAAAACAATCTACAACAAACTCATCATATCGGCGGCTAAAATTGGGAATTTAAATTTTAGAGATTTTTTATTGTAACATATCTGTTAAAAAATGGAAAATGGAAGAATTTTTTCTTTAATTTTTTGGTAACTATTCAATCGCTCAAAGCCAAATCAATCCGCACTGGGCAACAATCGTAATGACGATGTCTCCATGGACTACTACGAATTTCCTCAATTTCCCTTGATATGAAAAATGTCAAATTTATGGGTATTTTACGTTGAAAAATGTCAAATAACATTGCGTGACTTTGTAATACATCGTTACTCGAACGACTTTACCATTGCCGCCCTTATTTATCAAGTCTCCCTTAGTAGCCAACAAAGCCCCCCAAACACGCCCTTATGTTTTAGAGGATGGGGGTGTTATCAAAATTAAACGAAAAATAAGGGAATAAGGGCGCATATCGGTGCGATTGGGGCTACTAAGGGAATTTTATAAATAAGGGCGGCAATAGGAATATTTTCCAGAAAATGGACTGTCACTACTACGAAGTCGCGCAATTTCACTTGGTATTTTTCAACGTACAATACATACCTATAAATTTGACATGTTTTATATCAAGAGAAATTGAGGAAATTCGTAGTAGTACCCCAGTTGCCGTGCGGATTTATTTGGCTTGGGCAACTGAATAGTTACAGTATTGGATAAATCAATCCCTCCCCAAAATCCGAAATAAGCAGAAAGTTTTTCAAAAAACAAAAACTATGGTAGACTGTTCCTTTTTATCAGCGGTTGTGGTACAATGCAAAAGTTGTTGATCTTTTTTAGTGTCAACATTCAAAATGTTTGTGTGCCATCAACCGCCGCAAACGCAACCTACCTTTAATTCAACCCTAAAAAATGAAGGGACTACAGATGATGTTAAATCGTCGTAACATGTTACAATCTGCCGCGATTGCTGTCGGAGCAACCGCCGGATTCGCACTGACTGGAACGCCGCGCGTTTTTGCCGACGACGCAGAATTGTATAGCGGCGGCGCGCCTTGGGCAGACCTTTTGGGCTGGCGGCTCGGCTGTCAAGCGTATTCGTTTAACCGTTTCACTTTTGAAGAAGCTGTTCAAAAGAATGCTTCTCTCGGCTTGCGTGTTATTGAAGGTTATCCGGGGCAAAAGCTGACAAAAAGCGTCGGCGCGGGACTCGGTCCCGGTTTGAACAAAGAACAACGTCTTCTTGCTAAAGAAATTTTGGTATCGCACGGCGTAAAAATCGTGAATTTCGGCGTGACCGGCGCAGGACGCGACACGTTTGATTTTGCCGCAGATATGGGAATCGAAACGATTTGTACCGAACCAAATTTCAAAGAATTGGAAAACGTCAGCAAACTTGCCGATGAATACCAAATCAACGTTGCTCTGCACAATCACCCGAAACCGACGCCTTATTGGGATTATAAGATCGTGCTGGAACACATTGCCAATCTCAGTCCGCGAGTCGGAGCGTGTGCCGATACCGGTCACTATCTCCGTAGCGGTCTTAATCCGCTGGAAGCGATCAAGGCGTTGAAAGGGCACATCGTCAGTTTCCATTTTAAAGACCTTGTGAACGAAGAAGGCAAGGGTTGGCATGACGTTCCTTGGGGAACCGGCATTGTTGACATTCCAGTAATTCTCGCCGAACTGAAAGAGCAGAGATTCAAAGGCGTTTTCTCCATCGAATATGAATACAACTGGGAGAATTCCTTGCCGGAAATCGCTAAAAGCGTTGAATACTTCAACGAACAAGCGAAAAAAATGGCGTAAATTTAAACATTGACAAAATCAAAATATTCTTAGGCAGGGTTAACAAGATAGGTGTCACGATTTTATATATCGTTCCATCTTGTCAATCCTGTCGAAAAATATGCTTGGGGTGACATACTCCTCGCCCTTTTTACAATTCGGCTTTCATCAAAAAGGACTTTGGGACGTGACGAACGATCAACACTGCCCGAAAAGGTCAAGATTTTGACAGTTTTGAGAAACGATCTTATTGATTTGGTGTAACTATTCAGTCGTTCAAACCACATAAATCCGTATCGGGCAACTGCACCGTGACCGTCAATTTTACCAAAAATATTACTATTACCGCTCTTATTTATCAAGCTCCCATTATTCGTAGTCGTTACCCAGTTGCCGTGCGGATGTATTTAGGTTGGGCAACTGAATAGTTACGAGTTGGTTATTTTATCGGCTATTTTGCGGGAACAAAAGCGGAATGTTCCACCGCGGGTCGTTGATGCTGCAAAAGTCAATACCGTAAATGTTTCGCAATGATTTCAAATCGGTAAGTTCATGCGGTGTGCCGTTGAAAACAAGACGTCCGTGAGCAATCGCTAAAATTTGTGTCGCACCGCTGACGGCACGGTTGACATCGTGTGTGATTTCAATAATTGTCGTACCGCGTTGGTTGATTTTTTTCAGACAAGCGTACAATTCTTGTTGGTATTGATAATCGAGAAATGTTGCCGGCTCGTCGAGCAATAAAAGTTCCGGTTCTTGAACTAATGCCGCCGCCAGTAAAACACGTTGCCGCTCGCCGCCGCTGAACGTTTCAATAGGACGTTCGGCAAATTCCACAACGTTCATCTCGTTCATCGCCTGCTGCATAATGGTGTGATCCATTTGCGACATCGGCGAAAGCGGCTTCAAATGCGGGTAACGTCCCATTTCCACCACTTGCCGTACAGTCAGCGAAAAAGCAGTCGACGTCCACTGCCGCACAAACGCAATGCGCCGAGCAATTTCTTTTCGTGAAAATTTGCGGATGGATTCGCCTTGCAACAACACCTTGCCTGTCCAATGGTCGAGAACCAAATCAAGCGATTTCAACAAGGTTGTTTTTCCGGCTCCATTCGCACCAATGACCGCCAAATATTCATCCGGCATGACCTCAAAACTGATTTACTCAAGCAATCGTTTTCTGTCGATTTCAAGCGTTAGATTTTTTACGGTAATTAACGGAGTTTGCGGTATGTGCTGTTGCATAAATAACTCATGTTACGCATAAGCGATTAACATTCAGAAAACGTAACGATTCACTCGCTCAAACCACCAATAAATCCGTACATAACAACGGAATAGTTACCGTCAATTTTACCGGAACATATTATTATTGCCGCCCTTATTTATCAACTTTTTCCTTTTTCTCCTTCGTAGCCAACAAAGCCCTTAAACGCGTCCTTATTCCCTTATTTTTCGTTTAATTTTTTTGATATACTTTTT
>JAIRWK010000049.1 GCA_031268995.1 Planctomycetaceae bacterium | reverse complement strand
GTATAAATCACTGAAACAAAATGCTTCTTTGGCGAAATCGCCGGCAAGAACGGTGACTACGCAAAGCAACCATTTATTTGCGTCGCTGGTGGTGTATGTTAAATTGGAGAAGCTAAAGTTCGCCCACAAACTCAATCATTTTGCCCTAAAAGCAAAAATCTACCTAGCCGCTATAAAAGCCGCTTGGAACGAAATAGAGAAAATCAAATGCGCGATTGATGCGTAACATGAGTTGGTAAAATTATTTTTGGGCGGTGTCTAATGACTGCGGTATCGTTTTCATTTGTGGTCGTTAATCGCAAGGTTTATCCTGCCCCCCTTGTTTGAAATTTGAGGTGTGTTAAAATCTTCGGATCGATTTTTGCAACTATCGCGTTATCGTCTCGTTTAGAAAATGAGTACACTGAGGCTGTTTAGAATCCCCGAAACTGAACAGCTTCAGTATATAACTCAAAAGTTTAACCTCAAACTCTTAAATTATGGCAACTCCATCACAGCGGATAATAAATTTCCAACAGAAACGAGTATTCGGCACACAAAGCTCAACTTACCAAATTCCCGATCTAACAGTTCTACAAACACAAAGTTACGGCAGATTCTTGCAGGACAGTGTTTCGCCCAAAAAACGGTTGGACACCGGACTGGAAGCGGTTTTGCGTGAAAGTTTTCCGATTACGAATTACGACGGAACAATCAAATTGGAATATCTTTACTATGAGCTTGAAAAACCGCGATACGAACCGGACGAATGCAGACAACTGCGATTGACTTACGGCAGACCCTTCAAAGTTCGTTTAAGATTGACGAAAGCCGGAACCGATCCTCGTGAAGAAGATGTATATCTTGGCGACATTCCTGTTATGCTTGGCGGCGGCGAATTTATTATAAACGGTGCCGAGCGTGTTGTCGTGAGTCAATTGCATCGCAGTCCCGGAATTGATTTTGTTACAATGATGGACGCTGAGCGGAAGACGTTTAGTTGTAGAATTATTCCTGAACGCGGAAGTTGGATCGAGTTGAATATTACTCGCAAGGAAACAATTACGGCGAAAATTGACCAGAGCAGCAAGTTGCCGGTAATGATGTTTTTGCGGGCAATGTCTCCCGATTACAGCACGAATGCTCAATTGATGCGGGCTTTTTATCCAACGCAAATTATCAAACTGGATACCAGAGACAGCGCGTCAAAAATTGAGAATAGAATTGCCGTAACCGATATTGTTTACCCGCAAGGTTCAGAGAAAGCCGGTGAAGTGATTGTTGAGATGGGCGATGAAATTACACGCGGGATTGCGGAGATAATTTGTTCTGCTGGTATTAAGAAGGTTGAAGTGATGGAGTCGCAACGTAATAAGTTGCTCATTAACTCGCTTGCCGAAGACAAAACCAAATCACACGAAGAAGCTCTAATCCGTATATACCAACGTCTTCGCCCCGGTAATCCAACCCAACTCGAAAAAGCTAGAGAGTTGTTCCATGATAAATTTTATGACACGAGTCGGTATCGGCTTGGTCGTGTTGGTCGTTTTCGTATCAATCGGAAACTTGGGC
This sequence comes from Planctomycetaceae bacterium, assembly GCA_031268995.1. Classification (GTDB taxonomy): domain Bacteria; phylum Planctomycetota; class Planctomycetia; order Pirellulales; family Thermoguttaceae; genus WRKP01. The sequence goes on along the minus strand of JAIRWK010000049.1, from coordinate 35,720 downwards.
TTCCTACGCCGATTGATGAGATGTTGCTTGTTGCGAGTGATGTCGTTCAAGCAGTTGCGTATTTGAATCGGCTTTGGGGCAGTGATCGGACAGCGGAGGTTGATGATATTGATCATTTGGGCAACAGGCGTTTGCGGACGGTTGACGAGTTAGCGAGTGAGGAGTTGCGTAAAGGATTTCTCAAGTTACGGCGAACAGTTCAAGAGCGTTTGAATGCGCGTGGCAACGAAGATATTTCGCCGCGTCAAGCGATAAATCAAAAAAGTGTTTCAGCCGCAATCGATTTCTTTTTCGGGCGCGGCGAGTTGTCGCAAGTTGTGGATCAAACGAATCCGCTTTCAATGTTGACGCATGAGCGGCGGCTTTCGGCGTTAGGTCCCGGCGGTTTGAATCGTAAGCGTGCGGGTTTTGATGTTCGGGATGTTCACTCTTCGCATTATGGTCGAATTTGCCCAATTGAAACGCCGGAAGGTACGAACATTGGTTTGATTTCAAGTTTGAGTATTTATGCGGCGGTTGACGAGTTTGGTTTTCTTGTATCGCCGTATCGTCAGATTGACAATGGTAAATTGACGGACAAGATTGATTGGTTGCGGGCGGACGAGGAACACGAGGTCAAGGTTGCTCCGGCGGATGTTTCAATTGATAAAAAGAAAATCAAATCTGATCCGATTTCCGGTACGGTAATTGTGCGTTATCATGGCGATTATGATCCGGTTCCGGTTGATGATGTGGAGTATTTGGATGTTGCGCCGAGTCAGATGATTGGTGTTTCGGCAGGCTTAATTCCGTTCCTTGAACACGATGACGCGAACCGCGCGCTAATGGGATCAAACATGCAACGCCAAGCAGTGCCTCTTTTGATTTCAGAGCCGCCGCTCGTCGCAACGGGGCTTGAGGGGCGTGCGGCGTTTAATTCTAGTTTATTGATTCATGCGAAGCGGGGCGGAGTTATTGGTTATGTTGATTCGCAGAGAATTATTGTCGGGGGAGAGAATAACGAAGAAGGTGAATATTCGGACGAATATGTGTTGCGTAAATTTGTCGGCATGAACGAGCGGACGTGTCAAAATCAGGTGCCGATTGTCAAACCGAATGAAAAAATTGAAGCCGGTCAAATAATAGCCGATGGTGCGAGTATGCACAGAGGCGAGTTATGTTTGGGGCGCAATGTACTAGTGGCGTTTATGGCTTGGGACGGTTACAACTTCGAGGACGCGATTATAATCAGCGAAGATTTGATGAAGAAGGACACGTACACGTCAATTCATATTGAGGAGTTTGATGTTGAGATTCGAGACACGAAGCTGGGGCGTGAGGAGTTTACGAATGATATTCCGAACATTGGGGATCGTGCGTTAAGGAATCTTGATGAGACAGGAATTGTTCGGGTTGGCACGTATGTCAAACCAGGTGATATTCTTGTGGGCAAGGTAACGCCGAAGAATAAGACGGAGTTGACGCCGGAGGAAAAATTGTTGCACGCAATTTTCGGGCGTGCGGGCGAAGATGTCAAAAATGAATCGTTGGAAGTTCCGTCGGGTGTTGAGGGGATTGTGATTGGCACGCAGAAATTTTCTTGCAGGATGAGTTTGACGGATCGCGAGCGTGAGGAATTTGACAAGGAAATTAAGCAGATTGAGAAAACGGAAGATGTGAAAATTCTTGCGCTTTTCAACCCAATGATTGAAGAGTTGGAAAAAATACTTGGAGGCAAGATTGACGATGTGGAGACATCGCAACCGAAGTTATTCCGGATTGAGCATCTTAATATTGAGGAGGACGATCCGCGTCGTCCGAAACTTGAGGCGGTATTTAGGAAGCACTGGACGGCGATTGAGGTGGCGATAGATGTTCGGGACAGGAAGTTGAACTCGAGAAAACGCGGCGACGAATTACGACGCGGTGTGCTTCAGATGGTCAAGGTTTACATTGCGGCAAAGCGAGTGATTTCTGTTGGTGACAAGATGGCGGGGCGGCATGGTAACAAGGGCGTGATTGCGAAAATTTTACCGCGTGAGGACATGCCGTATTTGGCGGATGGTACGCCGATTGAAATTATGCTTAACCCGTTGGGTGTTCCGTCGCGTATGAATGTTGGGCAAATTTTGGAAACGCATTTGGGTTGGGCGGCGGCGAAGTTGGGTTATCAAGCAGTTACGCCGGTGTTTGACGGCGCGTCGGAGACGACGATAAATGATTGTTTGGACGAAGCGGGTTTGCCGAGACATGGCAAGGTAAAGTTGTATGATGGTCGGACGGGCGAACCTTTTGATCAGGAAACGACGGTCGGATTTATTTACATGTTGAAGTTGCATCATTTGGTTGATGACAAGGTTCATGCGCGTAGTACGGGTCCTTATTCATTGATCACGCAGCAACCTCTTGGCGGCAAGGCGAGGTTTGGCGGTCAACGTTTTGGCGAAATGGAAGTATGGGCTTTAGAGGCGTATGGTGCGGCTTATACGTTACAGGAATTGTTGACGGTCAAGAGTGATGATGTTGAGGGTCGGACAAAAATTTACGAATCGATGGTCAAGGGCGAGAACACGTTGGAGGCGGGTACTCCGGCAAGTTTCGACGTGTTGACCAACGAAATAAGAGGACTAGCGTTGAACATGCAATTAGAGAAAAAGAAAATCGGTTTCTAACGGAAAAAAAATTTTTTTCACCGCAAAGGCAAAGAAGTCGCACGAAGGTTTTTAAATATCCTTTTTCGCCTTCCTCGCCTTTGCGATTTTTGTTATTCTACAGTGTAATTGATCGAATAGGTTAAAGTATTCTTTTGCTAGTTTGTTTTTGGTGAATTTTGTTTTTACGGATTGGCGGGCGTTTTCTCCTAGTTTTTTTCTTTGGGTCGGGTCAACTATTAAACTTTTTATTGCTGTCGCGATTGCGTTTGGATCGTTTGGCGGAACAAGTATTCCGTCGTAACCCGATTCAATTTGTTCCGGCACGCCGCCAACTTGTGTTGCAATAACCGATAGTCCCGATGCCATCGCCTCAAGATTGACACAAGGAAAACCTTCTGTCCGCGATGATTGAACAAACACATCAAAACACGGCAAAAAATAATCAAGCTCCGAAGTAAAACCAACCATCTTAAATCTGTCCGAAATTCCCGCTTCGTCTATTTGTTTTTGTAGTTTTGCCCTGGTAAAACCTTCACCAAAAAGCACTAAACCAAACGTTAATTTTGATTTAGTACATTCGTGATTTTTGTCATCGTATTTATCGTTACAATAATTCTTTTCAACATTGTCCGCTTTCTCTTCGTCAACTAAAATCTTAACCGCCTCTATCAAAACATCATATCCTTTCTCAGGACTCAACCTGCCCGCCGCCCCAATTAACAATTCAGGCACCGCGTCAAAATATCCAACCAAACGCGCAAAATACGCCGCCGCCGATGTCGGCGACAAGTTTTGTTCTTGAACAAATGCTTCGTGTTGCTGCGATTCCGTTTGTTGTGATTCCGTGTCTGGTTTTGTAGATTTTAAAATAGCCTGAGTGTTAGTTTGATTATATTCATTGGTCAACTTGTCGGGAAAACTTTTTGTGTCATTCGCCCAATTACTCATCTCGCTAAACCGTTCAACATCAACCGCATTGTAAATCACGACAACGCGGTTTGGATTTGTTCCTGTTTTTATAACTTTATCCGCTTGTCCTTGTGATACGCAAACTACTTTGTCCATGCGATGATGAATCCATTGGTCAATACGTTCATACACCGACGTTTTCCAATCTTGCCACGTCCAACCATGCGAAATCCCAACAATCGGAATCCCAACATACCTAGCCGCAATCCAACCCAAAAAACGCGATTTGTGACCGTGCGCACAAACCAAATCAATCTTCTCACGACGCAAAAGATTAATCACATCGCGCAACGCGCCAAAAAAATTAGGCACATCACGATCAAGAACGTAACCAACTAATCCGGCGTTGTGAATCTCTGATAAAAATTGCTCGCAATTCCCATTTTCCTTGAATGTCGCAATCACACTGCTGACATCAAAACCATATTCAATCTGAGAACGGACAATATCCAAAATCACCCGCTCAGGTCCGCCCAAAAAAGGCGATGCCGTCAAATGTAATACCTTCATAAAATTTCTATTATTGTTGCATCCTGTTAGGGACGGAATTTGATAACTTTTCAAACGGTATTATTGTATACTCATATCACTATGAAATTCAGTTTTTATTTTTTTGACAGGATTTAACAGGATAGCAGGATATACACAGGATTTTATTATATCCTGTAATCCTGTCTCAAAAAGATGAATTTCATCGTAGCTACGGTATAATCACATTGCATCTCTAACGGGACGCGGAATATTTTTGACATTATTTTCTACCAACATTCCATTCCTATACTCAAGCTGTTTTAAAATTCCCGAACTGGACACGCAAACGCAACAACGTGAAGCGGTTGTTCATGGACGAAGCCTACTGCCCATACCGGCTTCGGTATAACAAAACTTATCAACAAAAAACTACTGCTATTGACAATGATATTTGTTTCGGATACCATATCAGACCGATTGAATTAAGTCAAGAGTTGTTGGAGAATCTAGGACAAGAAATGATTTATGCCAACGCCAATACAAATGGTAGATTTTGCCCAATGTCGGTTTTGATATGGTTTTAGCAGTACAGTATATGTTATACTCAAGCTACTTTAAAGTTCACGGAGTCGGACACGCAAGTATCGCACCGCGAAGCGGTTGTTCAAGGGCGAAGCCTGCCGCCCGTACCGGTTGCGGTATAATTGAAATCAGGTTTGTGCATTTATTTTTTGCTGTAATTTTTGTAACGTTTATTACGGTGGGAATTGTACAAAGTGCGGATTCTTTGCCGGATGATAAAACGTTAGTTCCGAAATTGATGACGGCTTGGAGCAAAGGTGTATTGCCCGACCGTGTTCATTCTGATTATCCGCGTCCAACATTGGTGCGTCGGGATTGGTTGAACTTGAATGGTACATGGGAATGGAAACAGATCAATGCTTCGGCAACATTGGCGGACAACAAAGAATCTCCTTTTTCTTTTGCAAAAGATGGGCAATTTGGCGGCAATATACTTGTGCCGTTTCCGATAGAGTCTTCGCTTTCAGGTGTGGGCAAATCTTTTGATCGGATTGCTTATCGACGTTTGTTCAAAATTCCTCCGGCATGGCAAAATGATCAACGTATTTTGTTACATTTTGGTGCGGTTGATTGGGAGGCGGCGGTGTATGTGAACGGGCAATTTGTGGGTAAACATCAAGGAGCTTATGATCCGTTTTATTTTGACATAACAAATTACGTCAAAACATCGCGTGAAGAAGCAAACGAACTCGTGGTCTGTGTTTTTGACCCAACCAATAACGGCGAACAGCCGCGAGGTAAACAATCAACTCTCCCGTCCGGTACACAATACCAATCTGTAACCGGAATTTGGCAAACAGTTTGGATTGAGCCAGTTACAAAAAATTACATTCAATCTCTTGACATCACAACAGATATTGATCGAAGTATTCTGGCGATTCATCCGTTGATTGAAAATCCGAAGCCGGAGTTATCGTTACGTTTTGAGGTGTTTGGCGGTGATGAGTTATTGGTTGAGGCGTTTGGCGGAGTTGATGGTCGGACGATGTTGAAGGTTCCGCGGGGCAAGTTGAAGTTGTGGAGTCCGGATTCGCCGTTTCTGTATCAAATTCGCGTGCAATTGTTGGAGCGTGGTGTGCCGATTGATCAAGTTAGTAGTTATACGGCGTTCAGAAAAATTGATTTGGCAAAAAATTCTCAAGGCAGGATGCGTATTAGGTTGAATGATAAATTTGTTTTTTTAATGGGGATTATTGATCAAGGTTATTGGTGTGATGGGCTTTATGCGCCGCCTTGTGATGAGGCGATGAAATCGGATATAATGACGGCGAAATCTATGGGTTTTAATTTGATTCGTAAGCATTTGAAGGTTGAGTCGGAGCGTTGGTATTATTGGTGTGATCGTGTTGGGATATTGGTTTGGCAAGATATGCCGTGTGGAGAAAACCGTACTAACGAATCGCAAAAAATATTTCGCCATGAATTACAACGCATGATAAATTCAAGAGCGCGTCATCCGTCTATTATTATTTGGTCTCTGTTCAACGAAGGTTTAGGACAACACAAAACAGCGGAATACGTAAAATTGGTAAGGCAACTTGATCGAACTCGTTTAGTTAATGCCGCGAGTGGTTGGCGTGATTTTGACATTGGTGATTTGAAGGACAATCATGAATTTCCGGGACCGGAGCCGCCGATAATGGACAATTTTCGTTGTGGTGTGATTGGTTCTTTTGGCGGTATTACGTTAGTTACTTCGCCGGAGCATCTTTGGACAACAAAAACGTGGGGCTACAGTCATGTCAAAGATTCGGAGGCGTTGTTGTCTAAATATAAAAAGATGAATGTTGAATTGAGGGCAATGATAGAGAAGGGGCTTTCCGGTGCGGTTTTTCATCAATTCACGGATGTCGAATCCGAAATCAACGGCATCATGACGTATGATCGCGCAATACTAAAAATACCAATAGACGACGTAAAAAAAATAAATCAAGAAACCATTAAATACGGAAGCGAAGAATAAAAAATATGCCAGTCGATGAATAATTTTTAACGCAAAAAGCACAAAAAGACTCTATCACCTCACATCACTTGATACAAAACAATCTGGTCTTGCACTCTTAAATCCAGTAAGTCCAGAATGTGTAACGCTTGTGTCGAGCAAAGAAAGCCCCCCTAATAATGGTATTCGTTTAAAATATTGAAATGAGCCATCTGATATATACGGGCAATTATTGATAAAAATAGTCTCGATAGACCCGCTACTACTTATTATCTCAATATCAAGTGAATCCGTCATAGTCATGTTGCTTATGCGAACACTACTCAAAAAAGGCAATTCCGATATTTTGGATATTATGTTTATATCTTGCGGAGTTACAATTACATCATAGCCGTTAATCGAAATCAGAATTACTTTTGCACACTGAAAAAAAATATGGTACGGTTGGAGCGTGTATTATGGAATCCCTAAACCATGACTCAAACAATCCATAAGTGACGTACGCAATTTTTAAATTTGATGAATTCAATTCCCTCATAGTATTCGACTGACGAATATACGGATGAAAAAAGAAAAGACAGAAAGCAAACACATTCAACAAAATCAAAATGAAATGACTTCGACGAGGTTTGTTGTTATCTTCGGGGACTATTTGGGAGATGTTAAAAACTTCTGTTAAATTTTTTATCACGAAAAGGCACTAGGACATTTTAAAATATTTTTTATTTTACGGTTTGTCTTTCTGTGATTGCGTCGGCTAGCATTTCTTTGTTTGCGAATTGTAGTTCGTTTCCGGTGGTAATTCCGCGAGCAAGTCTTGTAATTTTTATCTTGACATCATTCAACCGGTTCATAATATACAACGCCGTCCCGTCACCTTCTACAGTTGGATTTGTTCCGAGAATAATTTCCGCAAAATTGCCCTTCTTCACACGGCGAACCAACGCATCAATACTCAATTGATCCGCCTCCACATGATCCAAAGGCGCAATTCTTCCAAGCAAAACATGATATAAACCATTGTATTTACCTGTTTGCTCAATTACGTTAAGATCACGCGGTTGCTCGACAACACAGATCACAGATTGATCTCTTGAAGTGTCGCGGCAAACTTCGCAAATATCCGTTTCGGCAAGATTGAAACAATTCGCACAATACCGGACTTTGTCCTTGACAACTCGAATTGCATTCGCCAGCAGCATCGCCTCGCCTTTGTTTGCCCTCAGCAAATAATACGCAATCCGTTCCGCCGATTTACGTCCAATACCCGGAAGTTTAGCGAATTCCGAGATCATTTGTTGGACAGATTCTGTGAGTTCTGACATAAAATTTTATTCTGTTAGATATTTTTCTTGGTTGCGGTACGCAGATAACACAGATTAGAAAAGGAAATTCGCAGATCAGATCAGAAAATAATACTATTTGCGAATCTCTCAATAAATCCGTGCTATCTGCGTGCTATACCGACGCCGGTATTGGCGTAGGCTTCGCCCTTGAACAACCGCTGCACGCTGTTGCGCTTGCGTGTTCAGCTTCAGGAATTTTAAAGTAGCTTCATTATACTGCACTTCAAAACAGTTTGACTATATTTTTTAGTATTTCTTGTACTGGTACGTTTTTTTCTTTCGCCAATTTTTTTGCGGATTCGAATTCGGGCGAAACTTTTTCTGTCCCGTCGGGCAAAAATAAACGTTTCGCATCAATGTTTCCGTAAATTGTTTTCATTTTGCAAACCTCACGCCGCAACACCGTCCGCTCAACAGCTCTTCGACGTACCCCAATCGTTGTTGTTTCTTTGAAAAGTATATTTTCAAATTCATGTACTTGATCGGTACGGCAAAGAACAGAAAGCATAATACCCGGACGTTGTTTTTTCATCTGTATTCCCGTTGTCCAAACATCAAGCGGCGACGCATTCCAAAGACAATCAATACAATGACCAATAACTTCACCGGTGGAATCATCGATATTGGTTTCGAGAACCCAAACGGTTTCTGTTGAAGCGGTTTTTGGAGCGGCGAAAATGTCGGCTTGTGCGTCTCGGCGTTGGCTTTTGTGGTTATGGATTGCGCCTTGTTTTTCGCAAACATGGTTCGGCAATTGCTCCGCCGCCGATAATAAATCAGGTTTGCCCTCCAATAACCGACCCGAAAATATCCGCAATATATTCGCTTGCTCTTTTAAATCCCTGCTTCCGGCTCCCGTGCCTATTGAATCGACAATCATAGCCGGAACAGTTCCGAATTGGTTTACGAAATATTTCATGAGCGCAGCTCCGGTTGGCGTAGTAAGTTCAAACGGAACATTCGATGCCGCAATTGGAATTCCACGCAATAATTCAGCCGTTGCCGGTGCTGGGACATTGCATTGTCCGTGCGCAATTTTGATCGTCCCGCACCCCGTTGGAATCTCCGAAGCATAAATTTTGCCCACTCCAAGATACTCAATTCCAACTACACCGCCAACAATATCCGCAATCGAATCAGCCGCCCCAACCTCATGAAAATGAACCTCCTCCAAATCAACACCATGAACAAAAGATTCCGCCTCAGCAATCAAACGAAATACTCCCGTAACGTTTTCCTTGCTTTGTTCACTGATGGAAGAGTTGTTCACCAACTCCAGAATGTCCGAAAGATGCCGATGAACATGCTCATGCGGCGCATGAACTTTTGCCAACATCGCACTAAAACCACAACGGTTCACTTGCTCAACATCAATAAAAACCTCCTGCAAAAAACTCCGCAACACATCATTCAAAAACTTGACCGGTACGCCCAAATCAATCAACGCACCTAAAACCATATCCCCGCTAATACCGGATTGACAATCAAAATATATAATCTTCATTTTTGTTACACTAATTATTTTCTATTCAGTATGGCAGATAAACAACACGGATTTTATACCGAAGCTACTATGAAATTCATCTTTTTTTGATAGGATAACAGGATAGACAGGATTTTATTATATCCTGACAATCCTGTAATCCTGCACCAAAAAATTGGATTTCATAGTCATCTGCGTGCTGAAAAATTTTTAATTTTACTTTTCTCCAAAATGAAATACCGCTGCGCGTCTTCCGTTGCAGTTGTTATACAATTGTACAGCGTCTTTTAATTTTGTTATTCTATAATCAATTCCTCGTCTGTGTAAGTAGGCGTTACATTTTTCTGACAATACTATTTTGTCGGCTTCCGGTGTTGCGAGGACGAGCAGGTCAGTACCGCCTTGCACTGCGTTTTCAATATCTTTTAGTCGAAATCCGTTTGGGTTCTTTTTTGGTATTTTTGTTCTTGCCTTTATTTCGCCGTCGGGCAACAACAAAAAATCCGACATGTACGCAATATCGTCAATATGAATAACATCATCCGCCAACATCAAAAGATGCGAATACTTCGGCATTGATTCGCCAACCCGATCAACATCACTCGTCCCGCCGCCCTTCACAAGAGCAACCGCTCCCAACACAACCGCACTGTCCCCAAGCGAAGATACTAAAACACGTCTTGAATCCGTTGCCGATTTCAAATTATCCGATTTCAAAACCGCCTCAATCACCGGCATCATGTGTTTTTGACAAGCCTCAATAACACCGCCGCCAAGCAAAATTACATCAGGATCAATTAAATGTTGCACCGTTAAACACGCATAACCAATAACCTCCGCCGCATAACGCACAATCACATTTACGACCTCGTCCCCGCCCTTCAACGCCTTCGCAATCGCACCGCTTTTGATCACATCAAGTTTGCCGCCGTTCAACGCCGTAATCGATGACTTTGCACCACAAGCTACCGCCTCGCGAATATACCGCTCAATCGCCGAACGACTTGCAATAGATTCAAAACATCCATAATTACCGCAACCACATTGAACTAAACCAAGCCGATTTGTAATCGGTTTGGTTTTTTTTGTTTTCACGCTTTTTTTGGCGTGGATTGTTTGGCTAATTTGTTTGCGGTTAGATTTTTTGATTCGCAATTGTTCTTGCCAACTTTCGCAAGGAATTTGCAAAACAATATGCCCAATCTCGCCCGCAACTTGCCCCGCGCCCAAAAATAACCGACGCTCATTGACAATACCCGCACCAATCCCCGTCCCAACAAATATCCCCACCGCCGTATTCGCAAATCGACCACTGCCAAGCCAACACTCGCCCAACGTCCCAAGATTGCAATCATTGCCCACCGCAACACGAACACCGCCCAATCGCTCGCCCATAATTCGACCAAGATCAACTTCAGAAAGATTCATGTTAGGCGTAACCACAACATACCCGTTGTCCGCCCGCACTACTCCGGGTACAGCAATTCCAATCCCTTCCAATTGATCCGCAGAATAATTCTGCAACATCAAAAGCTCATGAATTGATTCCTCTATCACATCAATCGTAACTTCAGACGGACAATCACGCGGCGTACTGCGGCGGTTGCTCGCCAAAACCGAACCCGTACCCGTTATCAACGAAGCCTGAATCTTCGTTCCGCCAACATCCACTCCAACATATAAATCTTTAATTTGATCTCTCATTTTTTTTCCCCTCTTAAAATTTTCGTAACAATTAATTAGATTATGATTCTATACCGTAGCTGGTTTTATTTTTTTGGCAGGATTTACAGGATAACAGTATAGACAGGATTTTTTTATATCCCGACAATCCTGTAATCATGTTATCCTGTCTTAAAAAGATAAATTTCATAGTGGCTACGGTATATATCCTTATTCGCCTTCCTCGTTTTTGCAGTGAATTTATTTATTTCCTTCGATCAAATTTTTTGAAGTTGTCATTATCAATAGTTTGCGTTCGTTTTTGCCGGAGGTTAAATGAACGGAGTATTCGAAATTGATTTCATTGTTTTTTACAATAACGTCGTGCGATTCGGGCAACTTGTTTATTTTGCTGTTGATCTCTAATTTTTCATCTGCCAACTCATGTTTCTTTTGGCTCAACTTGCTTTGTTTTTCTTCCAACTCTTTTCTTTCTTCGATTCTCTTTGGATCGTTTCCTATACGCATCATTTTTTGCTTAATTTGGTCAACCTCGTTCTCCGCTGCCTTGACCTCACCATCAATCGCCGCCAACCTTCCGCGCAACTCTTTCACTTCGTTTTGATACGTGTCGTTCCACAAAACGGCGTTTGTATTTGTTTCTGCGGTGAATTTTGTTTGTAGCGGAAAGTACGTGTCTGTGGAAACTGCCGCCTCGTCGCGGTTTACCCGCAACGCCTCAACCTTTTGAGTTGTAAATTCCAACTCGACAATATTTGATTGTTCAGCTTTTTTAATTCGGGTTTCAACATCGGCAATCAATTCAGGTTGGCTTTTGGCATCTAATTCTAATTTGTAATCAAATTGATCGGCGTTGTTAAATAAAAGACTCCAAGGCGATTCCGCAAACGGCATCGCAACCGTCAATTGTCCGCCTTCGCCAAAACCAATCGCAGGTGAAACCGGCGAAACAAGAGTTGGTTTGAACAGTTGCGTGGTGTGTGTATTTTGATTTTCTTTCGCGTTCGCGTCGACAATAGGAGAGTTGTCGTCTAAAAGAATTTCGTTGCCGTCGCCTGCAAATTGTTCAACCGAAAACCGCAGAAAACCAAGCGATACCCTAAGCGTATCATAAAAATTTTCAGGCAAAAGACCGCTCCGCTCCCAACGAATATATAACCCGTCCGCCTCCAACCTAACATGAAATAATTTAACTTCCGTCGTCTTATTGTCATCAATTACGGAATTATTGTCGTTATCTTTTTTGTCGTTATTTTCTGTTTTATTTTCTTGTTTATCGTCTTGTTTATTTTTTTGTGTTTTGTTTTGAATTATCGCAACGACTTCCCATTCGAACCTGTTCGGGTCTGGTAACGCGATCACGTTGTCCGCTTCAATCTTGACTTCCGCCCCGTTCAAATTCACGGCTCTGTATCGCAAATTTTTGGTTTGTGTATTTTCGGGGGCGTTATTTTGTTCGGTTTTTTGATCGGGATTGTTATCTTGGTCTTTTGGGTCGCCGATGTTAAATTGCAACCGCCTCGTTTCAATCCTTTTGCCCTCAAAATCCCACAACGAAATCCACTCCAACCTCAACCCCGCGCCAAATTGATGCAAATCCGCAAGTTGATCGAAATGCGAATTTTTTGGTACGATAATTACATTTCCTTTTATTGAAGGCGGAATGAGTTGCAGATATTTTGGACAGCGGAATGTGTTGATAAATTTTTCCAATTCGTCGGCGGATTTCTTGCGTTTTTTATCAAATTCGGCGATTGCTTGTTTGAGTTTTGTTTGTTGTTCGGCTTTGATTTGTTCGGCGGTTTTTTGTTCCGTGTCGGCGTTTTTCGCGGGCGACTCTGGATTTTGGACAACAATCGCCTGTTCAGGATCAACAATCACTTGCGGAGTGTTTTTTTGCCCAAAAAGAAATCGCAACGTCCCAAGACCGGAAATCTGATCAACCACCAACAACAATAAACCAACAATAATTATCAACGCAATAAGATAAGAAAGATAAAATTGATTTCTTGAAAGTGAAAACGTCAAATTGTTCAATAATTTATTTTTATTTTGTGCGGCGTATGATTGTTTCGTATCGAGTTGTGGTACGGGCATGTTTGGCGGTTGCGGGGTGATTGACAAATTCGCCGGATTTGTGTTTGGTTCGAATTTCAAATTACCGTTATCCGGCGAGTCTGAAATTTTATTATTTTCGGTTTCGGCGGCGGATTCGTTTGTCGGGTTTGTGTCATTTTGGGATTGGTTGAGATTATTTTGTTCTGTTTTATTTTTGGATTCGTTCATAGCGGATTCGGTTGGGTAATGGGTTTCGACGGGCAAATGATTTTCTTCACCGGTAATAGCAAACTTGACAAAAATTCCTTCCGGCGGCTCAACCGCGCGGCGTGTTAGATCAATTATCAAAATATCGTTTTGGCTCAATAATTCCTCAGCTTCACGCGACCCCGCAATAACTCCCGTCAATTGGTAAGGTGAATTGAGCATTGGCGGATTTGTTTTTTGGGTCGGCGATTTGCGAAAACTTTTATTCACATTCGGCTTGTCCGCATCAACATTATTATTCGGGTCAAAATAGCAAGTGGTAAAAGTCGTATCCCAAATAAATTGAGCAGGAACAATTGCAAGAGATTCAACAAACAGAGGTAGTATATTTGTTCCTTGCGGATAAATTACTGCGGTATTTTTTTTGTTGCGCACAGCTTCCGCCAAAACTCCGCCCCAACCCGCATCGCCCGTCAACTCCTTCCAAGCAGGACAAGGCGAAGTGGGCATGTCTGTTGTTGTGATTTGGTTTTCTTCGGCTTGGATCAGTTGCCGTAACATTTCGGGAGTCAATTGATCATCCGTTTTGACCGACATCTTGCGCAAATCAAGCCGCAAACGCTCACGCGCAATCTTCTGACGACAAGTTTGAGGCGGAATTCCAAATAGCGAAATTGTCGGCACAGGGCGACCAATTGGAAAATTTATCGGTGGCGTGTACCATTGCGTCAAATGAAATCCCGCCAACGCCAACAACCACGCCGGTCCCTCAACAACAAGCTCATCCTCACTCAAAACAATATGATGCGCCAATTGATTTTGTTTTCCTTGATAATCTTGACCTGCCGGCGCAATACGAGAGAGTACGTGCCAATTATTTTGTGTTGTGATATTTTCTTTTTTGTTGTTTTGCAGCGAGGCTGAAGGATATGTTATGGAGGATTGGGGCGAGGCGTTTTGGGGGCTGATTATTGTGTGGGAGTAGATGACGGGGTTAAGATGTACGTCGTCCGCGTCAGGGCGAGTGTGATATCTGTAATCGCTTAATTGAAATAGATTCTCGATCAATGATTCCGGAAAACAACTGTCAGCGGCAACTACACAAAAACCGCCACCCTCCGATTCCAAACCATTTGCAACAGATGTCAAAATCAATTCGTGTGTCATGTTATATTTTCTATACAGTAATATACCGAAAACCAGTACGGATGCCCCCCATCCCTCATACCAGTTACGGAATCATAAAAAAGAAGGCTAAACTAAAAGACAAGTGTCGGGAAAATATAATCAAAAAATAATAAAACAAAACCCCCCCTTCCATACAAAATACAATAAAAAAATACAACACGCACATAACACAGATTCCAAAAGATGGTCGCGGATCAAAGATATTATTTTTTTGATCTTGCGAATATCCTTCCAAAATCTGCGTCATCTGCGTGCTATACCGTAGCCGGTATGGGCGGTAGGCTTCGCCCTTGAACAACCGCTTCTCGTTGTTGCGCTTGCGTGTTCAGCTTCGGGAATTTTAAAACAGCTTGAGTATAATATATTTGATCATTTGTGGTGTTGCTTGACAGAGTTTTTATGGTTGTTAGGATAGCACGGGCTTTTTTTGAAGTTATTATACTGAAGCTACTTTAAAATTTCTGAAGCTGAACACGCAAGCGCAACAACGTGAAGCGGTTGTTCAGGGGCGAAACCCATCGCCTTACCGGCTACGGTATATGCGTTATGTTTTAGGGACAATAAGTGCACAAGGGACAAAACAACCGTTTATTCAAAATTATACCGATTTCGGTATATCACAATAGAAATGTCAACACCAATTCGTTTTTTTTGTAGTCATTGTCAATTGATGATGAAGGCTAGTTCGTTTACGTCGGGGAAGACGATAATTTGTCCGCAATGTTTGAAAAAAATTGTTGTGCCGGATGTGTCTGACCCGAAAGCCGAACAACTTTATCTGCACATCAAACGTAACGGACTCAATAAAATAACAAACTCTCAACAGTCCCCAAAAACACAATTGCCAACTGGTTTTGGTACACTTGAGGCGGATGAGGTTGACAAATGGATAGAGGATTTTTGGACATCTTTGCCCGACGCGGATTCGCATGATAAACCTTTGGTATTGCCGCACACAAAAAAACAAACCACCGACACCGAAAACAATAACTCCTCACAAAAAATAACGCCGAACAAAGAAAAACAAACCATTTTGCGCAGTATTAAAAATCGAAAATTGGCGGTGTTATTGATATTGTTGGTATTTATTATTGGTTTTGTATCTGGTTTTGTGTTTAATGAAATTGGGGTTATTGGCAAATCGGGGAGGGGAATATTGTCGAATACGGTTGGTGACAATTCGGGTGAGTTGGAGATTAGGGTTGAGGGCAAATTATCGTACAAAAATGAGTTTGGTGTCAAGTTACCGGATGTGGATGCGACGATTTTATTTTTGCCGGTAGAAGCGCAAACGCCGGTTCCAATCTCGCCGATAGGATTCAGAGCAGACAACGGAACATTCGATCCAAATAACGACAACGTACAACGAATAATCGAACTTGGCGGTATTGTGCAACGTGCCGGCGCAAATGGCGGGTTTGCGTTCACGCTTAAAAATAGCGGAAATTACAACGCAATTTTAATCTCATCGCATCTTAAACGCACAAACGCTACACAATTGCCGCCGGAAATTGTCAATTACTTGAGAAAATTTTTCCGCGATCCTATCGAGCTGATCAAGGATTACCGCATCGAAAAAGAAGAATATAATATCACCAACGGAACGCAATTCATAAACCAAACTTTCGAATAACGGAAGTTTACGGTTTTGCCATCAAGAAAATCACCGCAAAGGCGAGGAAGGCGAAGAAGGATATTTTTAAAACTTCGTGCGGCTTTGTTGCCATTTGCGGTAAAAGAATTTAACAGGAATTTTTAACATGTCCCCAATAGTCCCCGAAGATAACAACAAACCTCGTAAAAGTTATTTCATTTTGATTTTGTTTATTTTGATTGTGTTGAATGTGCTTACGTTCTGTTTTTTCTTTTTTGAACCGTATGTCCGTCAGGCGAATATTATGAGGGAAATTAATTCCTCAAATTTAAAAGTTGAGTACGAGACTTATGGATTGTTGGGGAATAGGTTTATAGGGTACGGAACGCGCAATCCAGCCGTACCATATTTTTTTCAGTGTGAAAGAGTGAGTGCGATTGTTATTAACGGCAAAGGAATAATTGTAACTCCGCAAGATATAAACAGAATATCCAAAATATCGGAATTGCCTTTTTTATGTAATGTTCACATGAGCAACATGACTATGACGGATTCACTTATAGAGGCATTGCGGAATTATAAAAAATTAAATTCCCTTGCCCTAGATAATGTAGTAATCACAGATCACCAACTTCGCCAGCTTGGAAAAATCAGCTCTCTAATAAATTTCCGCCTAGAAAATTCTACAAACATTTCAGAGCAAGCATTTATTGAATTTCTTGAAGCCAATCCGCAATTGATTGGAATTGACAGTAAGAATGCTATACCAATGACCGATCAAATTGCATTGACAATTTCAAGACTCCCAAAATTAGAAATCATCTCATTAGGCGAAAGATCATTAACAGATAGACATATTGAGATAATGAGTAATAGCAGGTTTGTCAAGATTATTTTACTCTCTGATTGCTCTCACATATCAGATGACTCCTTACAATATTTTAAGAGAATGCCGTCATTGAGTTGGCTCAATTTGTACGGTACAAGTGTTACGTCTTCTGGAGTTGCCGGATTTAAAAGTGCAAAACCAGCTTGTGCAGTAGATGGTGATGTGAAGTGATAGAGCCTTTCGTGTTTTTCGTGATAAAAAATTTAACAGGAATTTTTAACATGTCCCCAATAGTCCCCGAAGATAACAACAAACCTCGTAAAAGTCATTTCATTTTGATTTTGTTTATTTTGATTGTGTTGAATGTGCTTACGTTCTGTTTTTTCTTTTTTGAACCGTATATTCGTCAGTCGTATATTGTGGCGAATCTAAAAACGTCAAGTTTCACAATTAATGGCACTGTTCTCCAATATTTTCACAGCCCTCTGGCTCTGGATATGACTAAAGGAATATTCGTAACAAAAATTCCGACCGAACAATACATGGATCAATCCACGCTATATTTTCTTCTGCGTGAACAGGTAATTACGATTGACATTGATGCTAAGGGAGTAACTGTAACTCCGCAAGATATAGACAAAATATCCCAAATATCGAAATTACCGTTTTTAAATCATATTACCATACATAACATGACAATGACGGATTTATTGGCAGATGTGTTATTGAACTGTAAAGGGCTAGAGCACCTTGGGCTTCACGATGTTGCCGTTACAGATCATCAATTATTACAGATCACAGGAGATAAATCTTTAATCTCTATTAACTTGAAAATTTCCACAAAAATTTCAGAGCAAGCATTTATTGAATTTCTTGAAGCCAATCCGCAATTGAGAAACATTGGGATTGCGGACACTCCACTAATGACAGATCAAATTGCATCGGCTATTTCAGAACTTCAATTAGAATCAGTTTACTTTTCTAATGTTGCATTGACGGACAAACATATCGAGATAATGAGCAAGAATAATTCAATTAAAATTTTCATTGTCTTTAGTTGTCCTGATTTGTCCGATGAATCTTTCCAATACTTTGAGCAAATGACTTTATTGACGATGCTTGCTTTACGAGACACAAACGTTACGGCGGCAGGAGTTGCTGAATTTAAGAGTGCAAAACCAGCTTGCAAAGTACACGCCAACCCCAAATAATTTACTAAAATCTACAGCCCATGCCGGCTCGGCATACCTACACAAATAAATCATGGCAATACTTCAATTATTACGCGTTTCGGCATTGCCGACGCTTTGGTCTAACGTTTTGGCGGCGTATTTTATCGGCGGCGGCAACAATCTTATTTTGTTGCTTTTCCTTTTGATTTCGACATCGTCAATTTATCTTGGCGGTATGGTTTTGAATGACTATTTTGACGCGGACACGGATGCAGTTGAACGTCCTGAACGACCTATTCCTTCGGGTAGAATTTCCATCACAACAGTGTTTATATTGGGAATGTGTTTGGTAACTTTTGGCGTATTTATTGGTTTCGTTTGTCCGTTTATAGGCAATTGCAGTGATTATGAGAAACGTATCGCGGTTGGGGTTGTTACTTTGTTATTTTTATTTGTGATTTCGTATGACGCATTTCTAAAACGAATGTCAATTATCGGACCTTTCACAATGGGAGCGTGTCGGATGTTGTGTTACCTTTTTGTATTTTTTACGGCGGAGCGTGCGGTGTTGGTTTCGCATGTTGTTTTGTCAATTTTTGTCGGCGCGTATGTGATGTGCATCACAATGGTTTCGCGTTTTGAAGCCGGTTCGCAAAAAATACAAAAATACGTAGGAATCGCCTTATCATGCTTGATTTTGATAGATTCGGTAGCGTGTTTAATTTTTGTTGGTATAATAAGTGCGGCTCTCGTGGTTGTGTTGTATCCAGTTGCGGTTTTGCTACGTCGCTTTGTCTCAATGACATAAAAGGTTTCGATAATTCACACGACTATAAATATACTCAAGTTGTTTTGAAATTCCCGAAGCTGAACACGCAAGCGCAACAACGTGAAGCGGTTGTTCAAGGGCGAAGCCTACCGCCCATACCGGCTTCGGTATAACGGCGATAAAGTTACGCCGCGAAAAATAAGTAACATCGAATAGTAAACACCACGAAGGCGAGGAAGGCGAAAAAGGATATTTTAAAAACCTTTGTGCGACTTTGTCGCCTTCGTGGTGAAAAAAACTTCAGCGCAAAAACTGTTTAATTGGGGAAGTTTCCGAATTCGTAACATCAGATTGGAATTTATTATTATACCGAACCTGACACGAGCAATAGTTTTTATTTTTTTGCGGTTGTGTGTTGGTTTCGGGAATTTTTAAAACGGCTTGAATATTAAACGTGCTTTACGGTAAAACTATATATTTTCTTGGTAAATTGAAGGCTTTGAGTCGGACAGAGTCATCAAAAACGGTTCGTGCTTGCGGCGGCGAAGTTGTGCGTGAGTTATTGCCGACGGTTAATATTGTGGTTGTCGGCGAGGGCGATATTTTGTCGTGCAACTGGAATTTGTGGAACGACCAACTCGACGCGGCAACCAAAGAAGCATTCGAAGCCGGACGGCTTGAAATAATTTCAGAAGCGTTTTTTTGGTGCAAATACGGCGGCGGGCAAATGGTTGAAACATCTGATTTGACCAAATCGCTTTTCACTACGTCAATGTTGTCCGAAATTACGAAATTGCCCTTGCCCATTGTCCGACAACTCGAACGCCGACAACTAATCACCCCAACCAAACAAATACACAAACTCTGCTACTACAACACCGAATGCGTTTTGATACTGCGAATCATACGCAACATGCTCGACACCGGAATTTCACCGCAAAACGCAACAAATATGTTGCTAAAAATTAAACACAACACAACTGACAACTACCTGCTCAACGCCGCAAATGTCAGATTCAACGGACGGGAATTATTTGTTGTAACAAAAAATGGCGCAGTCGATCTTAACGGACAACATTTGTTTGAATTTGTAACAGATTCAAAGCAAACCGAAAAAAAATCGGATTCGCAAAATCAAATTACACCAAATCAATTGTTGCCCCGCCAAACAACAATTCCAACCTCAACCGACCAACAGTCAAAAGACAACGAAAACGAGTTTGATCGATTGGTGTTGCAACCGGATTCAGACCAATCGGAATTGTTGTCGTTATCTGTATTGGACGGTATTTTTGACGGCGGCACGTTGCGATTTCAAGTTCAGCGGCTTTATGATGCGGCTTTGCGTGCGGAGTTGTCGGGTGATTTGGAATTGGCGACGGAGACTTATCGTACAATAATTGCAATCGACGGCTCAACTCCGCAACTAAATTTCCAAATAGCGGAACTTTTATATCGACGCGGTGAATTAGCGGCGGCACGTGAACGTTATTTTGTAGCGTTGGAGCAAGACGAAGAATTCGTAGAAGCGCGGGCAAATCTCGGATGTGTTTTAGTCGAACTCGGCGAAGAACAACTCGCAATCGCCGCATTTCAAGGAGCGTTAAAATATCATCCCGATTACGCAGAAGTGCATTT
Organism: Planctomycetaceae bacterium; assembly: GCA_031268995.1. Lineage (GTDB taxonomy): Bacteria > Planctomycetota > Planctomycetia > Pirellulales > Thermoguttaceae > WRKP01. Next base: position 15,156 of record JAIRWK010000049.1, on the reverse strand, counting down.
CCATCTCGGAATGTTGTTGAAACGTGTCGGGGCAATCAATGACGCGGTGGAACATCTACAACTTTTCGTAGACTTAATGCCCGATTCACCTTGGGCAGACAAAGCACATGAAACAATTCACGAATTGTAAACACTGCAAGGGCAAGAAAGGCGAATAAAGATATTTAAAAACCTTCGTCGCCTTCATCGCCTTTGCGGTAAAAAAACTTCCGCACAAAACCAATTTAATTTGAAAGCTCTCGAATACGCAACATGAGATATACCGTAGCCGGTAGCAGGAATTTTAAAACAGCTTGAGTATATATTGTAGCTACGATGAAATTCATCTTTTTGAGACAGGATTACAGGATTGTCAGGATATAATAAAATCCTGTATATCCTGCTATCCTGTTAAATCCTGTCGAAAAAATAAAAACTGAATTTCATAGTGCTATGAGTATAATAGTATTTTTTCCTTTTTCATTTTTCCTATTTTACAAATTCAACCTATTAACTAATAATGATATCTTCTGATGTGTCATTGGCGGAGTTGCCTGTTTACCGTTGTGATCATATACTTGGTCTTATTGATGGAACGTTGAGTGCGGAGCTTTACCGTAGTTGGGGCTATGCGCTTGGTCAAATGTTGGAAGCCGGATCGTTGGTAGTGGTTTCGGCGGATATTCGGGAATCATCAATACCGTTCAAATCGGCGTTGGTCGAAGGCTTGTTGGCAACAAGTGTTCGTGTGGTTGATGTTGGCATATTGCCCGCTGATTTAACAACGTATGCCAGAGAAGTGCTTAATGCTACGGGATTTGTTTGTGTTAGCGGTGATTGTTATCCCTCTTGTTGGAATGGTTTGCGTTGGCGTTTAAACGATGTTGGGTTATTGATGTCGGAACAAGTTGAACGTTTGCGCGAAATTGCGTTGGCAACTCCGGTGATCGACATGGCAGCAGTTCAACGTTCAATACCAAACCATTTTCGCAAACGTGATGTTATTTTCCATTGGATCGCTTGGTCGCAAGATATATGGCACGACGCAACACAACGCCAAATGCGAGTGTTAATTGATCCGATGCATGGTTCGTGGTCGCAAATTACCAGTCGGGCTTTGCAAGCAGTTTTTCCGCATGTTCATGTTGAAACAATACGCGATGTGCCGGATAGTAAATTCGGCGGACATATTCCAAACTCACGTGTTGCCGAATCTATTGCGACAACATGCCAAACCGTGCGGCAAAAATTGGTCGATTTTGGAATAGTGTTGGATGCGGACGCGGGAGTTTTTACAGTTATTGACAACGAAGGCAGTCCGTTAAGTGTTGAGGAAATGCAATGGCTTTTTATTCGTCATTTACTTTGTGATGCGATTGACGGCGAGTGTTTACTTCATGATAGTGCGTGTTCGGAAATTTTGTTGAACGAGGTAGCTAAATTAGGCGCGATACCGGTAGTTTCAGGAATGTGTGCAAATCAATTTATTGATGACATGAGGCAAAAGAACGCGATGTTTGGGATCATGTCGGACGGTTCATTATTTTTTCGCGGCACGGGCGGCAATCGAATAGTTACGTTTGCGATTAATTGGCTGGTTGACTATATGCTTTGTGCAACGTTCAAGTTATCAGATTGGCGCAAGACGCTACCGGCGTTCAATGTTACGCCTGAGTTGCGGGTAGAGGGAAGTCATGTTGAGGCGTTGGTCAACCATTTATCCAAAGAATGGTCAAGTAAACCGTTTGAGACGATGGACGGCTATTTATTTTCCGGCACTGCTGCAAAAATTCACATCAGAGCGATAGAAGGTTATAAACAGCTTGGTTTCCGTTTCGAATCAAAAAGCCGAGACGGTTTGAATAATATTGTGCAAAGGTGTTGCATGGCGTTATCTAAATTCGACAAAATCTCCTCCTCCCTAGCCGAAGCATACAAACAAGCAAAACCACCAACCATCACAACCGCCAATCAGAAAAAAAGAAAGAAAGAATAACAAATACACCATAACCAACAAAAACGACAAACTTCGCCCTCCAACAACCACTTCACAATGCCGCATTAGCGCATTTAGTTGCGGGAATTTCTAAAAACCATTTTAAAATCAGCACGCAGACGACGCAGATTTGAGAAAGATATTCGCAAGATTCAGAAAATAAAATCTTAGGTAATGCCTAAAGGCACAGGTGCTGGCATTCTACGTTAGAGAATAGTTTATGTTTTTTAGAAACTTCTGTAATTCAAAAGGAAGGAATTTAAAAAATTCTCTTGAGTTTAATATACTGAAGCTACTTCAAAATTCCTGAAGCTGAACACGCAAGCGCAATTACTTGAAGCGGTTGTTCAGGGGCGAAGCCTATCGCCCTACCGGCTACGGTATAACGTCTTGCTCTATCGGAATGAGGCAAGTAGGTTTTTGTTCCCAATTCCCCCAAAGTGAAATAATTACTTTTTTTCTACCGAATATTAATCTCATTCGTCAATTCCCACACGATACTGATGAACGCCAAAATTCGTGTGTAGAATTTTGGTGAAGATTCGTTAGAATTTTTGTCAGTGTGAAAGTATTGAAGCCTGATTTGCAAAGGGCAGTCAGGTAACCAAATACCGGCTTCGGTATAAAACCATTTTTTTTGAAGGGAGTAAATTATGTCGTTCAATTTGAAAGCATGTTTATTGTTTGTGATTCTGTTGCCGTTTACATTTTCATCCGCGTTTGGTCAAGGCGTATTGGTCAACGAAGGTGGTGTGGCGGTACAATTGCCGCGCGTGATAATTTTTCCGCCGCGTCGTCCGCCTTTGCCGCGTCCGATTCCGGTTCCGGTTGAATCAAGTTACGCAATAAAATCACTCGAAGTTAGTACAAATATCACCGGACAAATCGCCGATGTAAGCGTCTCGCAGACATTCGTCAACACCGGTAAAAACCAAATGGAAGTCTCTTTCGTTTTCCCATTACCATACGACGGTGCAATCAACTCAATGACGTTGCTCGTCGACGGTAAAGAATATAACGCGAAATTGCTCAAAGCCACAGACGCTCGCAAAACCTACGAAGATATTGTCCGTCGAAATCAAGACCCAGCTCTTTTGGAATGGATTGGTAACGGCATGTTTAAAACCAGCGTCTTTCCAATTCCGGCGGGCGAAAGTCGGGTCGTGAATTTGAAATATACGCAACTACTAAAAGTTGACGGCGGTTTGACGGATTTTCTTTTCACAATGAGTACCGCAAAATATACGTCCAAGCCCATTGAAAAACTTGAAATAAGCCTCAACATCGAAACGCCCGACGAAATGAAAAATATCTACAGTCCCACCCACGAAATAAAAATTAAACGACCAACACCGACTAAAGCTGTTGTTTTGTACGAAGGTAAAGATATTGTGCCGTCGTCTGATTTTCGGTTGTTTTTTGACTCAGGCAAAAACGAAGTGAGTACGAGGCTTTTGAGTTTTAGACCTAATCCAAAAGAAGACGGTTATTTCATGTTGCTTGCTTCGCCGAAATTTGCGACGGACGATCAGAAACCGGTTGCGAAAAATGTGCTTTTTGTGTTGGACAATTCGGGCAGTATGTCAGGGGCAAAAATTGTTCAAGCACGTGATGCGTTGAAATTTGTCCTGAACAATTTACGTGAAGAAGACACGTTCAACATTGTCCAGTACAACAGCAACGCCGCTAAATTCAAAGAAGAAATTCAACCGGCTACCAAAGAATACATAAGCGAAGCAACCAGTTACGCCGACTCAATCAGAGCTGCGGGCGGTACGAATATTGGTGATGCGTTGAATACGTCGCTTGCGATGATTCAGGACAACAAGATTCCAAATTACGTGTTATTTTTAACAGATGGCTGCCCGACAGCCGGCGAAACAAACGAGATGAAACTTAATGAATTGGCAGTGAACGCAAATAAAAATAATGCGAGAATATTTGCGTTTGGTGTGGGATATGATGTAAACAGCAGGTTGCTTGATCGTATTGTACGGTCGAACCGCGGGCAAACCGAATACGTTAAACCAAACGAAAATATCGAAGAACGCGTCTCAAGAATGTACAACCGAATTAGCTCACCGATTTTGACGGATGTTGCTTTTAAGTTTGTCCGCAAAGACGACGAGAAACAAAATTACACGACAAACCGCGTTTACCCAAACAATAATTTTGATCTGTTTTCGGGTGAACAATTGGTGATTGTTGGGCGTTATTCCAAGTCGGGTAAAGTTTCGATAAATGTTGAGGGCAAGGTTGGCGAGACGGTGAAGACGTTTAATTTTGATGGCGAACTTGTTGATGAAAGTAAAGATCAAACGTCGTCGTTTATTTCACGGCTTTGGGCAATAAGGCGTATTGGTGAGATTTTGGATCAAGTTGATTTGAAGGGGCAAAACAAGGAGTTGATTGATGAGCTTGTTGCGTTATCGACGGCTTATGGTATTTTAACCCCTTATACTTCGTTCCTTGCCGATGACAGCGTATCTTTGACAAACCGCGAAAATAATACAACAACCGCAATGTCAAATACAAGGTCTCTAAATGTCGTACAAGGTAAATTCGGACTCGACCAACGTGTTGGCAAATTGAACTTCCAACAAGCTGATAATCTCGATTCATTCCATGCGGCTAATGAACAAAATATAGACGAAGTACAACTTGGAGAGAGAGGAATGTCAGGCGACATGAGGAGAGGCTTAGGCTCGCGTCCATCGGCAAGCTTATACTCCTCCTCAAGAGGTCGTCAAACACTACCCAACGCACGGGCAATGGATTCCGGTTCATCCGCCGTACCTCAAGGAACGGATGAGGTAGTGGAACGAGTTGTGCCGGAGTTGTCTGTTCAAACGGTCAACAATCGGGCTTTTTTCAAAAAGAACGGTGTTTGGATTGATTCAACTCTTTCAGAATCGCAAATGAAAAAAGAGAACATGATCTCCGTTAAACAATTCAGCGAAGATTATTTCAAGTTGATAGCAACTCACAAAGAAGCATTGACTCCTTACCTAACATTAGACGGTCCCCAAATAATAAACGTAAAAGGTCAAGCATATAATTTTACACCGTGAAAATTATATTTTAGGTAGATCGTGTATACTCAAGCTATTTTAAAATTCATGGAGCTGAACACGCAAGCGCAACAACGTGAAGCGGTTGTTCATGGGCGAAGCCTACCGCCCATACCGGCTTCGGTATAAAGCAGTTCCCTTTTACCCCTATCACCTTTTCGTGTTAGGGGCAAAAGGGACAGACGACAGAGTTGAGAAATGGTCACTTTTGTCCCTTGAAAAAAAAACTGATCTTTACTCTGAAGGATCATTTTGTGTAGCGATTTTACTGTATGAATTTTTCTTCGCCGCCTTTGCCGGAATGTACTGTAACTTCTCCTGAATCTTCTAGTTTTCTTATGACATCAACGATTTCTTGTTGAACACGTTCGACATCAGATGATCGCATAGGACCCAAAAAATCCATTTCTTCTTGCAACATTTTTCCGGCGCGTTTTGACATATTTTTGAATATTTTTTGTTTGAGGTCTTCGCTTGCGCCTTTGAGTGCGATTGCCCATTGGTTGTTTTCGACGTTTTTTTGGATTTCTTGAATATCCTTGTCCGTCAACTTGAGAATATCCTCGAACACGAACATTAAGCGTCTTATTTCTTCGACCAATTCAGGATCATCTTGTGCAAGATTTTCCATGATTGTCCGTCCTGTTGATCTGTCAATAACATTCAAAATTTCCGCAACACTTCCGACTCCGCCGGCACTCTCAAGTTTTTGACTCATCACGCTTGACATTCTGTTTTCCAAGCCTTTTTCCACATCTTTTATTATTTCGGGGTTTGTTTGTTGCATAGCCGCGATTCGTCTTATGACAGTTAGTTGTCTTTCCGGCGGCAGACCGTTAATTATATCCGCTGCTTGCGACGGACGAAGATGCGCAACAATAAGCGCAATCGTTTGCGGATACTCGTCAATTATAAATGTCAATAAATTTTCACTGTCAACTTTTTGCAAAAATCCAAACGGTATCGCTTCAAGCGAACTGCGAACACCATCAATCACCGCAAGACCATCTTGACCCAACGCCGCCTCCGCCAACTCCGTCGCAACACTAAATCCGCCAACAGAACCAACTAATTTCGCCGGATTGGCTTTAGAAAATTCCCGAATAACATTTTCTTGTTCCTCAGGCGTTACAATGCCGATCTTCGCAATCTCAGTCATCACAACCTCAATCTGCTTCGGATCAAGACGCGACAAAATAATTTTAGCCTGATCTTTTGGAATACTGATCAGGAAAACTGCAGCTTTGCGAATACTATTCGATGCCATAACCTAAAATATTTTAATTTTATGCCGTAGCCGGTAAGGCGGTAGTTGAACAACCGATTCACGTTTTTACGCTTGCCCAACGCTCTGCGTTACAGGTTTACCGCAGCTCCATGAATTTTAAAGTAGCTTGAGTATGCCGAAGGAAATTTCTAAAAATTGATTTTATTCGAATTCGGTCGATTTCTATCGACTGAAAATCGACCGAATTTGAAATAATTTGTTTTGGGCATTTTTTGACAAATGGTATTTTTAGAAATTCCCCGAAGCCTACCGTCCATAACCGGCTACGGCATCCAAAAAAAAGGCTTGGAAATCACATCGTCAACACCAACTCCAAACAAAGCCTCAACCTCGCTAAATCGGGGAGAATTGATATAAACGTTAAATTCAGAATCGGCAAAAAAACGCCTCAATCTTTGAACGCTTTCCACAATATACTCAATTCCCGAATCATCCGTGTCAATTAACACAAGTTTGGGTTGAATAGGTAGATTTTGACAATTAAATACACAACTATAACCGCGTGAAGTTGCGTAATCTGCGAGAAGTTTATTCATCGTGTAATCATTGCCAAGTACACCTTCGCCCGAAACAATCAAACAAATATTATTCGCGGCATTATTATACTCAAGCTGTTTTAAAATTCCTGAAGCTGAACACGCAAGCGTAGCATCGCGAAGTGGTTGTTCAGGGGCGAAGCCTACCGCCCATACCGGTGTCGGTATATTTTTCGGTGTTGTGTTTGGCGGTTGGTTGTTTCGTTTCTGATGTTTTGGGGCAACTTTGGTATTTATTGGATTGGGCAAAATATAAGACGAATAATTTTTTGCCGCGTCAAGAAAAATTTCATCGTCGCAATAAGTACGAGGAAGATCAAAAACAGATTTATTATTTTTGGCGTAACGTTTTAGTTGATCGTACCAAAACTCGTTCCATTCATGCACGTAAAGCCGAAAACAACCCGCCAACGGCTTGCCCGTCCGCAACTCGCCAACACAACCAACACCAGACAACAATATCACCGGAACAATTGACCAATAGCTCAAAATATTGTACAAAAAATCCTGAGAAAATTGATTCGGATAACTTTGGGCAATCACGACCACATCCGGCTCGCCGCAACAAAAAATATTCTCATTGCCAACAAAAATTTTGTGCATAAAATCAAAAACCGAACCACGCAAAAATCGAAATTCAGGTTTGTCAACGTCGCCAAAAATAAATCCGGTAAATTGATTCATAGAAATTTTGAAAACCCCCGTCTTCACCAAATTCAAAAATTGACCAACCACGTTGTAGCGACGTACCCTTGCGGTCGCCCTGATACGTTTTTGACCTCAACGGGGCGACCGCAAGGGCACGCCACTACTGCAAACAACAAAATAACTTTTTAAAAAATACCAACCTCATTAAACAGTTTTTGTGTTGACACGAAATAATCAACAAATATTCCAATGGGATAATAAGGTTGTTTTTTAAAAAATTAGGTGAAAATGAGGTTTTGGTAAATTCTTTATTGTACAATAATCTTGAAAGCATTAAGGAGTATGATCATGTTCACCTTTCTCTTTTGGATTGGCAAGTTTCAGAAACGCATCCCACTCAATATCAGTACTCAACTCTTTAGCCGAACCATCAAGATAAAGCGTTATTACCAAATTCGGGTGCATTGATGAAATTCTAGCCCGAGCAATATACGAAGAAGGCGATACAGTTGAGTCGGGGGTAAAATACCCATCACGAAATGTATCTTCCTGTGTAGGAGTAATCGTGTACCAAAGAAATCCGTGATTTCCAATCGCAGTCGGTGTCGTACCACCATACCAACCCCCTGCTAACACATTTTCAGAAACTGCTATTGTCGTGGATGCGCCACCTGGTGCGGCTTCATCAAGTTTTCGTCGGTTCGGTTTACCAGCACCACTACTACTTCTATCTGGAAACATTACCAAGTCTAGGTTATCATCTGATGTATCTGCGTTACCCGTCGTGGAAGCCTGCCCACAATTTGCGACATACGAAAGATCATGAGGCGTTCTTCGTTTTTCTGACAGCGACGACGGGCAAACCGCAACAGGCATCGAATCTGGTGTTTGACCACTTCTATACGCTTTCTCAAATTCCGCAGGTTCGCCCAATTCTGCTAGTATCGCCGCAAACCAAGTTAGAGCTGTTCCGCGTACATTTTCAACGTGTCCGGGTAAACCTCTGTCGTTTGCGGCGTTATTTGTTAGGGCGATACCGATTTGGTGTTGGTTGTTTGTGCAAGTTATTCGGCGAGAACCTTCTCTTGCGGAATTTATTGCGGGAAATAATAACGCCGCAAGTAACCCAATTATCACCATCACAACCAATAACTCAATCAACGTAAAAGCCACTCGACGGCAAAATCCAACTCTTTCCGGCAAACTTGCCGCTTTACTTTTCGACATTGTTTTCATTTCAAAAACTCCTTTGTAATTTTTTTTAATTGATCGTACCTAAAATTTCGGCGACCACCGCCTGCCCCAATTATCCCAATCAGCCGCCAGCCAAACTACAAGCATGACCAGCTCAATAAGTCCGTTTTGTTCACGAAACGAACAAACAAGGATTTTCGCACAATAATTGAAAAATTACCAGTTAATTTTAAACTTTTTTGCAAAATATCCCGTAACCCCCAAGTTTTTTTACCGCAAAAGCAATAAAGTCGCACAAAGTTTTAAATATCCTCTTTCGCCTTCGCGGTGTTTATACCGAAGCCTATCGTCTTACCGGCTACGGTAAACTTTTTGTGGATGCGTATACTCATCGCACTATGAAATTCAGTTTTTATTTTTTTTGACAGGATTTCATTATATCCTGACAATCCTGTAATCATGTTATCCTGTTTTATACTGAAGCTACTTTAAAATTCCTGAATCTGAACACGCAAGCGCAACAACGTGAAGCGGTTGTTCAAGGGCGAAGCCTATTGCTACGGTATAAAAAGATAAATTTCATAGCAACTACGGTATAACATGAAAACATATCCTTGCAAACAACCTAATCCTCCGCAAGAACATTTTTCAAATATTCCCTAATCTCGTTTCCTCGAACCGGATCATGCAACGCAAAATCTATAAACGCCCTGTAATATAAATCGAAATCGCCGATGTCATAACGTTGCTCGCTCTTCGGCAACCGTACACCAATAACGCGTTTGCCGTCTTTAAGCAGTAAATGAATCGCGTCAGTTAGCTGAATATCGCCGTTTTCGTCTGGTTTGGTTTTGTGCAAATACTCAAAAATATCCGGCGAAAAAACATACCTCGCCGCGACAGCAAGACAACTAGGCGTTTCAGACTCACGCGGTTTCTCCACCAAATCCGCCAGCTCAAAACAATCACCAAAAGAATTGCCCGCCGTCGCTATCCCAAAACGCGAAACCTCACTCCTATTCACCTCGTCAAACGCAATCACTGCCCTGACCTCGCCGCCTTCACGCTCAAACACTTCCACCAACCGCTTGACAATATTCGACGAAACATGCCGCCCCAAAATCGTATCACCCAACGCAACCACAAAACAATGACCATTGACATAAGGTTCCGCACAAATCACAGCTTGACCAAGTCCATTTTGATGACGTTGCCGCGTGTAAAAATACGCCGCACTCTTCCGCTCAAACGCAAGCTCCGAAAGCGTTTCCTCAAGACCTTGATAACGCAAAAAACGAATCAATTCCTTGTTAATATCAAAATGATCCTCTATCGACGATTTGTCCGGTCCCGTAACAAAAAGTAAACGATTGACCCCACAACCAATCAACTCATCAACCACATGTTGAACAATCGGCTTATTACCAACCGGCAACATCTCCTTCGGTTGACTTTTCGTAATCGGCAATAAACTCAACCCACGACCAGCTACCGGAATTACACCAATATTTATCATAAATAGTTTCGTTTTTTGATGCAAAGAATAAAAATTTAAACACCGCAAAGACAAATAAAGCAAAAGAATATATTGAAAAACCTTCGCGCGACTTTCTCGTCTTTGCGGTAAAAAAACTTCCACACAAATTGTCTACTGTTTATACCGTAGCCGGTAGGGCGATTGAACAACCGCTTCATGTTGTTGCGCTTGCCCAACGCTTTGCGTTGCAGGTTTACCGCAGCTTCAGTATGCTTTTTTTATCTTTCGGACAATACTTTTTTCTCATATTTTTTGACTTCTTCGATCCATGCGGCTCCGACGGGTACGTTATTTTTTTCGCAATAAAAATCCCAAATTGCACCGAAAGGTAACGACTTCAATTCTTCCAGCATCGCAAGCCGCCGCGTATAATCGCCCGACAACTCCCAATCCCGCAACACATCAATCGGTTCAAGTAACGCCGCAAGAAGTGCTTTAAGCATTGACCGCGTCCCAATCACCCACGCCGCAATTCTATTGATCGTCGCGTCAAAAAAATCAAGACCAATATGAACTCGATTAAGTAAATCGTTTCGCACAAGCTCCTCCGCTATTGCCCGTAAATCGTCATTCCAAATCACCACATGATCACTGTCCCAACGAACAGGACGACTTACATGCAATAAAAATTCACTCCAAAATAACGAAACACTAGATAACTTGTCCGCAATAGATTCCGTCGGATGAAAATGACCCGCATCAAAACAAACCAACTTGCCGCGACTCAACGCATACCCAAGACAAAACTCATGCGAACCAACAACATAAGTTTCAGAACCAATCCCAAATAATTTGCTCTCCAACGCATCCAATTCAAACCGGTTGTCAATTCCGCAAGAAAAAATCCGATCAAGTGAATCCGCCATCCGACTACGCGGCGATAAACGATCAACCGGAATGTCCTTGTAACCGTCCGGCATCCAAAAATTCACAACCGATACCATACCTAATTGCTTGCCCATTGCCTCCGCAATCTCCCGACACGCAACACCATGCCGAATCCAAAACTCGCGCTTGCCCGAATCCGCAGACGAAAGCGTAAAACCATCAGACGACAACGAATGAGAAAAATACGTCGGATTAAAATCTAAACCAATCCCACGCAACTTCGCCCAGTCAATCCAACCTTGAAAATGCTCCGTACTAATTTGATCACGGTCAATTTTCTTGCCGCCATTCTCCAAATAAATTGCATGTAAACTAAATTTATGTTTGCCCGGAATCAAACTAAACGCAACATCCGCATCAGCGCGAAGTTGGTCTGCGTTTAGGGCTTTACCCGGATAGTTTCCAGTCGCCAGAATCCCGCCGCCCGTCAACCCCGCCGAATTCTCAAAACCGCCAACATCATCTCCCTGCCAACATTGCAACGAAACCCTAACCCCCGATAACCGCTCCAACGCCGCATCCACATCAACCCCAAGATCAATATAACGCTGCCTCGCAACTTCATAAACACGCTTCACAGCATCCATCATAAATCCTCCCACAAATTATTTTGGTACACCGAAACCAACATGGGCGGTAGGCTTCGCCCTTGAACAATCGCTTAACGTTGTAGTGCTTGCTTAACGCTCTGCGTTGCAAGTTCACCGTAGCTTCGGGAATTTAAAAACAGCTTGGGCATAACATTCGCCCGATAGCAATCAATTGTTTTTTTGTACAATAAAAAAACACAAACGTCCCCTCAATACCCTGACTAAACATCCCCCACAAAGCCAAACATTATAGCCCCAAAGAAAAACCAGTCAACAACAAAATAAACCACCAAAAAAATTTTTGCCAATACGCCTTGAACAATCGCTTCGCATCGTTGCGATTCCAAGTTCAGTTTTGGGGATTTTTAAAAAACAGCTTGAATACAGCAGCATAAAACAACAAAACAAACAACACCGGATTCGAAATAGTTATTTATTTTTTATTTTCTTGTTTATCGATTTGTAATTGTATGTATTCTTGATCAGGTTTGGACAATTGGTCGAGGGGGGCTGTTGTTTTTTTGCCGTTATCTTGACGTTCAAGAGTAACGTATCTCTTGTCATCCTTGCCAACTGTAACCGAAACCAATTTAGCCTCTATAGTATAACGACCATCAAGAGATTCCCACGAACGATGCGAGCGAACCAGAGGAAAAACGATTGTTGATTCGGTTACATCAATTTCAATTTGCAATTGCTCGGCAAGAGAGACTTCGTATATCGGCGAACCATTCGCACCAGTTCCTGCAATTGCTTCAAGAAAAATCGTTTGTTTGCCGGATTCAGTTGCTTTGTAATAGACATCATTTTTTTCTCGGCGAAATTTGCCCGATGTTGCACGTAATCTAATCCATTCGGGTGGTTTAGCCGTTGTTTCTAATGTGTACGAAATATTTAATTTTATTTCTTCTTCAACAATAAGATTTTTCTTTGATGGTTCAAAACGATCAAAATAATGCTTGTTTACAATTTTTTCTATACGCTCTCTCGCAGGAAAAGGTTTACTAATATACTCGCTAACGGCTACAGCTACTTCTAACAACTTTGTAGATCGGGCAAGTGAATTTTTTTCATCTCGATGATCATAGTCAGAAAAATTTGATTCAAGAAGTACTGACACATTGGGTATCACAAATTCAATTTCGCGATCTAATTTACATATAAAAGGAATCAGATTTTTAGTAGCCGTTATGTCAACGGGAACAGCTAGATGCGAACCCTCTGAGTAAATCCCGTATTCTCCATACTGCGTACGTAAAATACGGTTACGTACACCTAGGTCCATAGCCATTACATTTTTTAGTGGAACAGATGGAAGCAGTCCAAAAACAACAGCAATCCTTTCAATTTCTACTTCATCATCGCCTACTACAACATCTGTAGTCATATAACTATATAAAGGATGTATCTCCTTCTTGCCCTGTAATAATATGCCCCACCTATTTATTTTATCAGCACGTAATTGTTGTGATTTACTTCTATAGACCAGCCAACCTTTAATGATACCCTGCCCCGGAGTATTAAACACACCAGACAAGTATAAATAAAATGGAGCATTATGCTCACAATCAAAATATTCTCGTAATTTATCTTGCGCAAATTGACTAGAATAAGGGTGAAGTTCGTATTGTTGTTCTCTAACGATAATAGGGACAGCGTTACTTTGCACTGCGGAATCATTTGTCCCCTCTTTACTTTGAACTGGCTTTGTAACCTCAACGCAATAGCTCAAAGACACAAATTGCGATACCTGCATTAAGAATATAAAACTGATCAACACAAAAATCAAAATACTTTTTTTCATTTTTATTGTCTCCAAAATTATCTTTACGTATTACATATTACATATTACATTCACATTAAACACGTATACACTCAACAAATAACCAACCAATGTATCGGTATAAATAAATTTACCTATGACATTGAAAAAATTAAAAACATTACGCTATTTATCTGGTGTTATAATTTCACTCGCGCACGTTCTGAAGCAATCGAGATAAATTTATTTACACATAACTCATACGGCTAATCAATTGTAATTGATTTTTGGTGTAACCAAACACATCTTCCTCTTCCATTATTTCCAGGAGAACTCAATAAAGCTCTGTACTCATTGTAGTTATATTGAGTATCAAACGAAAATTTCTTACCGACGGACACCGTACCAGCAGTAAAATTAATATTTACCCCATCAGTAGTTCGGGTTGCAGACAGATTATGATGCGGATCAACTACCTTATCATCCCTCTTTATTGAACAAGTTGTTGCTGGGTTATTAACAGTAATTTCGTATTTTGCATTGATACCGAATATGTCTGGAACCGTTCCTAGCACTGGGTTACAGTTGATTTCACCGGATAAATTGCCATCAATATTGACTACTTGAAGATTATCGGGAACATCAAATGGAAGACCAGCAGAGAGTTTACAATCGCCTTCCTTTACCTTTCCGCCGTTTACTTTCTTAGTTGGATCTGGGATACCTAATTTAAGGCAAGCATCGTAAACAGATGTACTGGCATCAAGAGGAATAGCAGTAGTGGACGCTGGAACAGATACCGCATGGTAACTAAATCTTCCTGTAGGCGTAAATTGGATTGTTTCAAAATGATCAGAACCAACCGGAACAATAGGATTCAATGTAAATCCCTGTAGCCCATAGTTGGAATCATAATTCGTAATCCAGGCAACACGTAAGTCACCACCCAATGCATTGGCGAATGTCGTCAATAAGAACGCACAATCCGAGCAATTCACCATATTGGCTGTTCTACCAGATAAACGACCTTCATTGGTACTACGATCCTCTTTTATAAATAACAAAAAGTTGGAGAGCCTCAGTTGACCACTAGGATATGGTCTAAAATGTCCAACTGTAACCAAAGGTGGCATAACCACAACACCATTTTCGATTACATAATTCGGCTTCCCACCCGACACATCATATTTTAGTTTTGACGGCACATTGTCAATGCTCCCTTCTAACTCATTTATAGCCTTTTCCATTTTCACGTACAGAGGTTTTGGATCGCTAGCGGAGCAAGTTACGCCTTCTGCCATTTTGCATGATGCGTCGACAACTGCCAGCCAAGGAGTTTCGCCCGCACCTGTTCCAGTGCCAATTCCCCACGGAGAGTGTGGAGTATCGATTATTGTGTAGCATTTGTGGGTTGAGGTGAAAGAACCTGGGATGGGGATTTCGGTTGTACCGTCTTTGTAACACCAGCTGTATTCGAATTCCAATGTTTCGTTGCCGACTTTATTTTGAACTAGATCGTCCATCTCAAGCTCAATTGTTGTTCCAGCAGTGATCTTGCTTGATGTTTTCTCTGTACCGTAGGCGTTGGTTGTTTTCTTTTTGACTTTTAAGAATATATCCGGCGTTCCGGCTGGTATTGTTCCTGTTGAAGCATTGCCCGTAATGTG
>JAIRWK010000014.1 GCA_031268995.1 Planctomycetaceae bacterium | reverse complement strand
AACCATTTATTTGCTTCGCTGGTGGTGTATGTTAAATTGGAGAAGCTAAAGTTCGCCCACAAACTCAATCATTTTGCCCTAAAAGCAAAAATCTACCTAGCCGCTATAAAAGCCGCTTGGAACGAAATAGGGAAAATAAAACGCGAGGTCAGTGCGTAACATGAGTTTGTAATTAACGATTCGGAAAAGAAACATAAGAATAAATAATCATTCGTGATTTTTGTTCTTTGTGTTTCATAAATTTCTAACAGAAAATATTACAAAATGCCAAACGGATTTATAAGTGTAATTATTCCTGTTCGCAATGAATCTCGTTATATTTCGGAGGTTTTGGATGGTCTTCTTGGTCAAGATTATTCGCAGGATAAGTTTGAGATTATTGTTGTTGACGGCTGTTCTTCGGACAAGATGTGCGAGGTTGTCAACGATTATATTTCGCGTTATGCAAATAGGGTTCGTTTGTTTTCCAATGAGAAATTGTTATCAAGTGCGGCGCGGAATATTGGAATTTTGAATGCGAGAGGCGAGATTATTTTGATTGTTGACGGTCATTGTATTGTCGGCAATTCGGGGATGTTTAAGTGTGTTAATGCGGCGTTTGAGGAGTCGGGAGCAGATTGTCTTGGTCGCCCACAACCTCTCGAAATGAACGGCGCAACATTATTACAATGGGCAATAGCAACATGTCGCCGAAGCCGGTTGGGTCATCATCCTGATTCTTTTATTTATTCGGATGTTTGTGGAGTTGTGCCGGCAATTAGTGTTGCGGCGATTTATCGTCGGGATGTTTTTGAGCGAGTTGGTTTTTTTGATGAGAGTTTTGATGCGTGTGAAGATGTGGAGTTGAATTATAGGGTTGATGTGGCAGGTTTGCGGTGTTATTTTGATCCGAGTGTGGCAGTAGGTTATGTTCCACGCAGTACGTTTTTTGGCTTAGCGTTCCAAATGTTCAGATACGGTCGCGGGCGAATAAGACTTTATCGCAAACATCCCGATACTTTTTCGATCAAGAGTTTTGGGTTAGGTTTTTTTGTGTTTGGGTTGATTTTAGGTTTTTTGATTTCGTTGTTAGATGTGTGGTTTGGTCGCGGGTGGTTTTTTCTTGCGTATTATTTTACGGTAGCTTTTTATTTGGCGACGGTATCAATTGAATCTGTTAGGTTGTCGATTTTGCAACGTAAACTGCCAATACTATTTTTTCTAATACCAGTTTTTTTGACAATTCATTTTTCCTTCGGATGGGGAATAATTCGCGAAACCTTGTCCAAAATAATAAGTAATAAAATAATAAATAACAATTAACAATTATGAATGATAATCATACTCAAGCCGTTTTAAAAGTCCCGAAATTGAACACGCAAACGCAGCAACATGAAACAGTTGTTCAAGAGCGAAATTCGATTTCGGTATATCAATCGACGGGTATTGCGGGTTTGGATGAGCAACTTGGCGGTGGTTTTTTGCGTGGTACGATGGCGGTATTGGTTGGTTCTTCCGGTATTGGCAAAACGCAATTCGGTATTCAGTATGCCAATGCCGGTTTGCAGCAAGAAGGTTTGCGCGGAATATTATTTGACATGGCTTCGCGGATTGACCCGCAAGGACATAAAGAATACGCGCAAAGAATATACGGTTGGAATTTGTGTGAGGAGTTGTTGGATACACGGGTTGAGCATGAAAGTTTTTTTGATGAAAACAGAAAAATTGGTGATTATTTTCATCCGTTGCGTTATCAAGGCAGACGTGTTACAAAACGCGATTTAGATTTTGACCAATGGAATGATTGGAACGCGGAGTTATCAAGGAATCTTGATTCGACGATAGCGTATTTTTTTGGTCATTTTATTCGTGGAGTTCGGCGGTTTGTTGTTGATGGGATAGAGCCCGTCAAGCATCAAGGCGAATCGATTCAATTTGAGCTTTTGGAATACATTTATCATCAAATTATACGCAAGGATTCTGATTGGGTTGCGCGTGATTTATTTAGGCAAAATTATTATTTATATCGTGAAGAAATTACAAAACATCTTTACCGCAAAGAAGACATCGGTTGTATGGTTTGTTACACAACGCCGGAAACATCGCTTGACGCAATGATTGAGCAACCGCTTGACGAAGGTGATTTACTTGCCGGTGCGAACACTATAATTTACATGGGCAAAATAAGAGACGGCGCAAAATTCAAACGCGGATTGTACATCGCCAAACACCGCTCAAGCAAATGCCCCGACGAAATTTTATTCTACGACATAAACGAAAACGGAATATTTTTAAATTAGAAATTAGGAGGAATTTCTAAAAATACTATTTGCAAAAAAATTATTTCAAATTTGGTCGATTTCCAGTCGATAGAAATCGACCGAATTCGAATAAAATTAATTTTCAGAAATATCCTAAAGTTAGGGGTGGTTTTATGCTAGCACATTTACGGTATTGGGAAGTTTCTCCTAGCCACTCACCACTTGCCGCTTTGGTTTTGGGAAAATTATTTTTGGGCGATACTTTAGTCCCTAATGTCCTTTGTGTCCCTTAATGTCATTTAATGTCCAGTAAAATAAAATATCTATGAACGATTATAATTTAAGAAATTATTACGAGGATGATAATCTTGTGTTTGATTCGGTGCATGGTTATATTCCTTTTTCGGATTCAAAAAACGCGGACGAAGTTTCAGAACGTGATATTATAAACTCCGGGTGGGTGCAGCGATTGCGGCAAATTCATCAATTACAAACGGCGTGGTTTGTTTATCCAACGGCGGAACATTCGCGGTTTCAGCATTCGCTTGGCAGTATGCATCTTGCCTCAAAAGTAATCGACCAACTTTACACAAGTCTGCTTGATACGTGTGTTGAAATTAATTGTAACGAAAAATTGCCTAGTCGGAATTATCTTGAATCGCTTGTTCGCATGGCGGCTCTTTTGCACGATGTCGGACATGGACCATTCGGGCATTTTTTCGATTCGCAATATCTATCAAAATTTAACCTCAATCATGAAAAACTTGGCGCGGAAATAATATGTACTAAATTTGCCCCAATGTTGCGCAAAATCCGGCAAAATCCGCACGGTAAACTTGACGACAATGAAACTCTTGATCCCGAACAAATTGCTTTTTTGATTGTGCGTCCGACGAATGAGCAATCTGTGAATGTGCCTTTTTGGTTGCGGTTATTACGGTCGCTTTTTAGCGGTTTGTACACGGTTGACAACATGGATTTTGTGTTGCGTGATGCTTATATGACGGGGTTTGGGGCAAGTATTATTGATATTGACAGACTGATTCATTATTCTTTTTTTACGGCGGAGGGGTTGACGATTCATCAAAAGGGATTTGCTGCGTTGATTCGGTTTCTCAATGTTCGCGGCGAGTTGTTTAGGTCAATATATTTTCATCGCGATGTCCGCGCAATTGATTTAACATTGAGCGAATTATTTGACAAAACACACGGCTATATTTTTCCAGACCCAACCAATCCCGACATTGAACAAGTACGCAATCCGCTTGATTATCTTGATGATTATTTGAGATTTACGGAGTGGTCGTTGTTAGTTGATGTTTCGCGATTCGCAATGTCCGCCAATCCGATAAAACGCGAATTGGCACCGCTTTGGCAAGAATTTCTCACACACCGCATCCCCTTCAACATGGCAGCAGAAAAAACGATATTGTTCCAATCCGCAAAACGCGAAAAAACAAGCATATTCGGCGACGAAAAAATATTGAAACAAAAAATCATTGACCAATTGCCCGAACAACTAAAATCAATTGATTTCAAAATCGACTGCGCAAGGCATCAATTACGCGGCAAAATACAAAACGAAACCGCAAAACAACAAAACTTAAACGTACAAAATTGCCTTTTCGATCCGGCAACAAAAACTATTCACCATTTGGAAGACGAAGATTTATTCCGATACATTCCTCAAAGCTATCGTATCTGTAGAATTTACACGAAAAATATTGACCACGCCGCGCCTTTGGCAGAAGCAATGAGTCGCGTTGCCGGCGGAGAAGATTACGACACCGAAACGAATATGTGATCGTGAAATAATTCAAATGAAGTGTCCGCAATCCAGCTTCTGAAAACTTACCTTACAGTAACCGGTATCGACGACAGGTTTTATACTCAAGCTGTTTTGAAATTCCCGAAGCTGAACACGCAAACGCAACAACGTGAAGCGGTTGTTCAGGGGCGAAGCCTACCGCCCATACCGGCTTCGGTATAGTATTGACCAACTACTTTATATTATTACGTTTACGTGTTCAGCTTTGTGAAATTTAAAGTAGCCTAAGCACGAAGCAGTTTTTCTCGTACCAGTTGGCAAACAACGAAATTTTCATATAATATATCGAAACCTATAGTCGCGACAACTTTCGATAACGATAATTTTAACCAATATTTTAATCAAATGAATCTTAAAGAATCGCGATACAGTAAGTACAATCTTGTTTGTGAGATGTTCGAGGCACTTAAGGTGATGAATGGTTTTGATTTCTCGCGTACAAATAAAATTGCGCGGGTGATTCTGGACAGCGGCAAGTTGCTTTTAACTGGTGAAGGTTCAAGCCGGATTTTTCCCGCAAAGAATTTTTTGTACCAACTGCGAACAAATAACGCGGGTTTGGAATTGAACGCGATGACGGAAGGTTGCCATCAATCGCTTGAGTATGATCTCACGGATTGGAGTGTGGTAGTTGCGTCGAACAGCGGTCAAACGGGCGAGGCGGTTGCTCTTTACAGGCGGCTTCTGGAGTTGCATCATACGCGGAATTTTGCTGTTACGGCTAATGAAAATACGAAATTGTCGGAGTTGGCGAACGAGACGTTGGTATTGAAATGCGGTGCGGAACGTGCGGTTGCGGCGACAAAAAGTGTTGTTGAGCAAGCTCTGGTTTACCTCTCAATTTTGCACAACTTAAAATCAATTGCCAACAACCAAAATATACACCAAAACGCGAACACGAATAATTGTAACGATAGTAAACAGGACAATAATTGCGCTCTTTCGCAACTTCGCGAAGTGCCAAAATTAGGACGGCAAATTCTCGATACGGAATATGATTCGGAACTGTTGGAGCGGTTATCTGACGCGGCAACGTTATATTTTGCGGGGCGTAATGACGGGGTTGCGGAGGAGTTGGCGTTGAAGGCGAATGAGATAACACGTAAACGAAGTATCTTTCTGGAAGGGACGTATTTGTTGCATGGAGTCGAGGAGGTAATGACGGACAACGATGTAGTTGTGTTGGTTGATCCTTTCGAGTCGGAATGCGGCAAAATCAACGAATTATTCGTCAAAAAGCACAAAATTCCAGTGATTTCGATTTCCAAATTCGCCACAACTTTCCCAACTATTGAAATCCCGCACGTAAACGGGTATGATCAATTCTTGCAAATTTTTGCGGGTTGGAATTTATTGGTTCAGATTGCCGTAATTTTGGGAATCGATCCGGACAAACCAACACGAGCAAGAAAAATCGGTAACAAATTTGACGAATGAACAACAAAAAAAGAATCCAACATGCCGCAAACAGATCAAACTAAATTTGCCCAAAATTCCTAAAAGCGATTCCTCAAAAGTGAGATTTATTGTACGTATTGATTTCGGGGCGTATTGCGGATTGGATTCTTAAATTTAAGTAGAAAGAATATCAAGTGAGTAAAATTATTTTTGATGTACGTAATGCCGATGGCACGATATTATCGGGTGAACCTTCGGCGGTTTTTTCGGATTGGCGTGGGGCGGATGAGTGTTGGCTTTATGTTTCGCCTCATGATGACGATGTGGTGTTGGGTGCGGGATTAACTTTTGTTGCGGGGATAGAGCTTGGAATAAAAACACACGCAACAGTTTCGACAATCGGCGCGGGCTATTGCCGACCCGAACATCGCGAAACAATAGGTCAAATACGCCGCGATGAGTGCCGTCATTCTTTTGAACTTTTGGGGTTGCCGTCTGGCAATCTCCATTTTTTCGATTATTTGGCAACAGATATGTTGGCGAATCTTGGTCGTCGTTTTACGAATGATCTTGATTGTCCAACGGCAATAGCCGGCGCGAGTGGTTTTCAAAATTCGTTTACGTGGTTGTTGCGGCAAGTGAAACCAAATCGTGTTTTCTTGCCTTCACAAACCGATATTCATCCAGCGCACAAGGCGGTATATGAGGAATTTTTGATAAGTGTATTTCACGCACGCGGCAAAATATGGCCCGAGTTAGGCGATCCGCTAACAGAGTTTCCAAAATTATACGAATACGCAACTTATAGCGATTATATTGAACCACCGACGTTGAGGGTTAGAACTTCTGACGATTTACTTGAGCGCAAGTTACGTGGAATAGCGGCGTATGTTTCTCAAGAACAAATTGACCTAATGGTTGCAACAGTACGAAAAATGGGCGCGCACGAATACATCCACGAGGTAGTATTCAAATTATTCGATCCCCAACAATACGACATCCTATTCGGCGATTATGTTCAGTAGTTATTGAGCTTGATCTGGTAACCGTAGCCGGTAGGGCGATAGGCTTCGCTCTTGACAATCACTTCACGTTGTTGTGCTTGCGTGTTCAGTTTCGGGGATTTTAAAGTAGCTTCAGTATAGAGTTACTTTGAACTAGAAGCGCAACAACGCAGCGATTGTTCATGGACGGAGCCTGCCGCCCTACCGGCTACGGTATATGGGCGATGGATTTCGTCTATAGTGGTTGTGGTGTATAAAATATTTTTTATTTTTTGGAATAGGTATTGCATTTTTGGGTAAGTTGTTTTATACTCTCGTGGCTTGGTGATCAATTTTGCGTTTGATCGCGGTGAATTTTGATTTTCGGTTTGTGCCGTGTTAGATTTATTCGCGTTTAAATAGTCGTTTATTGTGTTGTTAATGTTTTCTTTTTACCAAACGGAAAAA
>JAIRWK010000400.1 GCA_031268995.1 Planctomycetaceae bacterium | reverse complement strand
AATGTTTTTTAACGCGAAATACACGAAATTTCCGCGAAACAACACGAAACTATTTTTCGCGACCTTTCGTGGTCTTTCGCGTGTTTCGCGTTTAAAAATCTGTTCTGTGAACGATTAGTATGAACGGTTACGATGGGATGAAGGAGGGGTGATTTTACCGTAATTCGGCGAATTATACAGGATGTGGTTTAGAAATTTTTTTTATAGAGTTTTTTTATTTTTTTCGTTGGCGGTGTTTATTACCAATTTTAGATTTGAGAGTAGTTGCGGTAATTTGAATGGTTTGAAGATATATCCTTTAACGCCTGCTGTCCTTGCTCTTGTCATTACGTGTCCGCCGTCATGCCCGTAACCCGTCATGTAAATAAACGGCACAAACTCCAACTCCAACACCTCACAAACCATCTCATAAAAAGTATATGCCGACATGTCTGGTATTTTGACACTACAAATAAAAGCATCATACGATGTCGTTTCAAGCATTTTCAAAGCGTTGCCCCCGTCCGTTACCGCCTCCACCGTACAACCATAATAAAAAAGTAAACGACTCAAATGCGGTCCCAACGATTCATCAGCATCTATCATCAAAATCCGCTTGTTTCGCAAAATGTCGAAAGCATTGCAATCAATATCCGATTCTTGACGCGGTAACTCCGGCGTTATAGATGCCACATGTTTTTGAAATACACTTTGGATATTTCGCGTATTACTCTGAATTTCCCGCAATCCTTCGTCAATTGTTGTACATAAATTGCCAATTATATTTTGCAACTCTTCAACCGTTGCCCCCGAATTGACAACCATACTCTCAAGCAAAAATTGCTGCAACGTCGTACACTCGCTAAGCGTCAAATTTAACGGCGCATAAATATCACAATGCAACGTCTCAATACTCCGAAACGCAATATCCTTCTCCTCAAACGAAATCAACTCCAACGTGTGAATCGCATAAGCAACATCAGACGCATAAACCTCAAGCCGCTTCAAATCATTTTCACTAAATGCGTTTCGCTGCTTACTCTCCACATTGAACGTGCCTATAACTTTACCATGATAAAGGAGCGGCACCGTAATCGAACTTTGCGCTCCGGGTATCCCCTCAATATAAAAAATATCCTCCGTTGGGTCTTCCATCAAATAACTCTTGGCATGATACGCAACCCAACCCGTTATTCCATTTCCTTCTTGTTTAGCGTAAAGTTGCCTCTTGACCGCCGCGTCCGCCATGCCCAACGCCAATAACGGCTCAAGTAAACCAGTCTCATGTTGTGATAAAATTCTTATTTCGATTGTGTCGTATTTGAGGATTTCTTTTGCGTATTTTGTTATTTTTGCCCGTAAGATATTGATGCGTTCTGTTGCGGACAGTCTGGCAATATCGTTTTGCGTTATGTCAGCTAATTCCTTGCCGGCTTCGCGCAATTTTATTTTGAACACTTCCTCCTGATACAACTTGGTAACGTCCCTCAACTCGACGACAAAATTTACAATATCATCGTTGTCGTCCAGAACGGGCGTTGTACTCATGTTTAGAAATCGACCGGGTTTCTTTTGGCAAAGCACAGTGAAAGACGGTTTGCGTGTACGGCGTATCGTGTCAAACGGACAAAAATCAGGACCCCTAAGCTCAGGTCGCCCAAGAGGTATGTAAAATCTACTGTCTATCAAGCTGTCCGTATCACACCAATCACGAAATTGACGGTTGCACCAAATAATTTTTTGATCGGTACCAACCCAAACGATAGCTGTCGGTATATTTTCAAGCACTTTTTGCTCTTGAACGTAAACAGATTCTGTTGGATTTTGGGTTGTCGGTTCTGTCATAACTAACCTCACTATTTTTTCAGCACGCACGCCGATAACGCATCGCCCTAAAGTAAACCGTTATTGAACATTAATGGTCATTTATTTTTGGGCAATGCCTAACACTGATTCAAAAGATTCACGCAGTATACCATAGCCGGTAAGGCGATAGGCTTCACCCTTGAACAACCGCTTCACGTTGTTACGGTTGCGTGTCCAGCTTCTGGAATTTTAAAACAGCTTGAGTATAAATATCCGCGCAAATTTCCTAAATCCACATTCCCGATGCTCTCTAATATTTGCCCAAATTGTTGCATTTTGAAACAGCTTGGGCAATTTTTTGGTCTTTTTTGCGTATCTCAGCAGGAAAACACGGGCAAATGTTGTTCTACTATCGGCAATAGTTGTTCTACTATCGGCAAATGTTGTTCTACTATCGGCAAATGTTGTTCTACTATTGGCAAATGTTGTTCTACATATTGGCAAATGTTGTTCTACTATCGGTAATAGTTGTTCTACTATCGGCAAATGTTGTTCTACTATTGGTAATAGTTGTTCTACTATCGGCAAATGTTGTTCTACTATTGGTAATAGTTGTTCTACTATCGGCAAATGTTGTTCTACTATTCACGGTACAGCAACCACGAATATAGCGTATGAAACACAAAAAACAAACTTAATCAAATATACTTACAATATTTAGTCCGTAATTCACACAAACTAATTGATATTACCCTTAAAACAGATACTTCGTGAATAATTATACCCGCATATACCGTAGCCGGTAAGGCGACAGGCTTCGCCCTAGACCAACCGCTTCGCGATGATACGTTAGCGTGTCCAGCTTCAGGAATTTTAAGACAGCTTGAGTATTGAGTATATAGGCACCGCGAAGGCGAAGAAGTCGCACGAAGGTTTCCTACATATCATATGTGTACCGTAGCGATAGGCTTCGCCCTTGAACAACCGCTTCACGTTGTTGCGCTTGCCTAACGCTCTGCGTTGCAGGTTTACCGCAGCTTCAGGAATTTTAAGACAGCTTGAGTATATCCTTTTTCGCCTTTGCGGGACTTACCATTCACGAAGTCAATAAGCAAAAAATAAACTGTGAATGGTTGCGTTGCGTGAAATTTGGTGAAATTTGCTCTTGACTTACTTTTCTGTAATCCGTAATATACAGGAGCCAGTGTGGATATATACCGTAGCCGGTAAGGCGATAGGCTTCGCCCTTGAACAACCGCTTCACGTTGTTGCGCTTGCGTGTTCAGCTTTGTGAATTTTAAAACAGCTTTAGCATAATATTGTAGTTTAGAACAAAATCAAAAAAATGATTCCCGTCAAAAATAAATTTATCATTTCGTTTGCAATTATATTGATTGCTGTTTTGGTTAATGTTGGAATAACACCGGCGCAGAATCAACGTTTGCAATATATTATAGACGAATTCAAAACCCAAAATCCAGACAGAATCAATACCCGGAATCCAACCAGCCAACCGCCGTCCCACATTCCACCACCTCCACCCTCAATAAACCAACCATACCCAAACACCCCAAACTTCAATCCAAATCCAAATCCAAACCTTAACCCTAATTTCACAAACCCAAATTCTAATCCCAATCCTAACCCAAATTACAATTTCACCAATCCGAATTATCCTAACACCGCGTCTCACTTTCCCGTTGACCAATCGCCGACCCCAAACACAACACCACCCGAAACCACAGTTAGCACAACCGCTAAAACTTATATCGGCGATCCTCGTGATCCGTTGAATCCGAAATTCGATCCGTCTTGGGCTAATTCGCCATTGCGTCAGCTGCTGCCCTGCGATGAGATGTTGAGCGATGCCCGAATCAACGATGTCTTTTTTGTCAACTCTCATTTAGGTTGGGCGGTCGGTGATCGCGGTTTGGTCTGGCACACCGATAACGGCGGCAAAACTTGGCAACTACAACCAATACCAATCTCGTGCATTCTCAAAAGCGTATGGTTCATAAACGAACAACTCGGAATAATCGTAGGCGGATACAGATTTCCTCACTCGCCGCAAAGCAAAGGACTAATTTTTGTAACATTCGACGGCGGTCAAAATTGGAAACCTATCACGATTGAAGGAACGCCGTTTTTTCACCGAGTCAAAATGTTCGATCACTCTCGCGGCATAATCGTCGGCGAATCCTCCGAACATTGTCCCTCCGGTCTGTTTACGACCAAAGACGGCGGACGAACGTGGACTCCACACCAATCAGATAAAACCAACGGTTGGCTCACCGCAGATTTCACTGACGGAAAAGACGGAATTGGAATCGATACCAAAAATAAAATCTACCCGACAAACTTCAAGAACCAAATTAAATTGCCCGAAAAACAATTGCCCGACTTTAGCAACAAAAGATTTAACCACATCAAATTCGCTAAAACAAATTCGCCCGCCAATACGATCAATGGTTGGCTGGTTGGTTGCGGCAGCTCAATTCTGACGACAACAGATAGCGGTTTAAATTGGAATATCGTTGCCGGTAAATTACCGGTTGGCGAAGCTGAGGATAATCTTGATTTGAATACGGTTGAGGTTTTGGGCAATGACGTTTGGGTTGCGGGCAGTCCGGGTACGTTTATCTACCACTCAAACGACGCGGGCAAAACTTGGAAAGCAACACCAAGCGGTATCAACGCAACAATTCACAAAATTACATTCGTCGATAACCTCAACGGTTGGGCAGTCGGCGATCTCGGAACAATACTTGCAACAACCGACGGCGGCGTTAATTGGACAAAACAACGCATTGGAGCAGAACGGCTCGCAGTGCTTGGAGTTTTCGGGAAAACTTCGGACAAAATCCCGTTTGAAGCATTCGCTTATCTTTGCGCAAATCAAGGCTACGTCGGCGGGTCAATGTTTATTTTCCGCGATAACACGCAACTCGATAACTCAAAACACGTCGAAGATGCTGTTGGAATTTGTACCGCTCACGAGGCAATGTTGCGTGCCGGAGTCAGTGTTACATTGGAATCGAATTACTTAAAAAATTTGCCCGACGAAATTCAAACAACATACGAAAAATTAGTAACACAAATAAATGAACAAAGCAATAATAAAGTTGACCAAATCCGAAAAAATCTTGTTTGCGCGATAAGGCAATGGCGACCGGACGTAATTATCGGTACAAATATTAGTGATACAAAAAATCCCGTTCGTGAATTAGTGTTGCGCGAAATAATGGAAGCGATAAAATTGGCAGCCGATGCGTCAGTGTTCCCTGAACAAATTAGTCAACTCGGTTTGTCCGCATGGAAAGTTAAGAAAGTTCATTTGGCGTTGTTGGATGATATTGTTAATGATGCCAATGGCGGTACGGTTGGCGGGATAAATATTCGGACAGCGGAGCCGATAGCAAGGTTGGGCGGTTCGATAGAGGAAGCGGTTTATATTTCGCATGGTCTTGTTGATCGCGGCTGGTGGGCAAAACCCACCGTGCTTGGTTTTTCAACACCATTTGACAACACGCCCACAACAGGTAATCGCGATTTATTCGCCGGAGTAGATGTGCAAACAAATGTTGCCCGCCGTTTTACAATAGATTTTTCCGCAAATTGGTTAGAAGTGACTCAGCGTATCAAAAAACGTCAATACACAGATCGAATCATCCGCGACATGATCAAAAACGCAAGAGTAGAAGGTAAATCACCAAGCCAAATACGGCTCGTTTCTCACGTGAACGAGTTGACGCGCAAAATAGATCGGGATTGTGCGGTTCAGATGTTGATAGAAATGGGACGGCGTTATCACGCTAACGGCGATATTGGTTCGGCAGCGGATGCGTATGGAATTGTTGTCAGTCAATACGCAGATCATCCGCTTGTCCGTCATGCGCTGCTGTGGATGTCGCAATATTACGCAGCAGAAGAAACAGCTTGGCGAGACTTTTTGAAAAACCCCGCCGGAACAATGCCGGAATCAATAAAAAACAACAACACAACAACAGCTAACGTTTTGCCCAACGATTACAATAAAATCAACGGCAACATAATTTCGGCAGCAGGACAAGGACGATTGTATTCGGATATTTTGGCAAAGAACCGTATAAATTTATCAGGAGACGAATTTCAAATCGCGTTGAAGCAGATGTTCGATTTACGGCTTGACAATGGATTAGAATTCGCGGAATATTCGCGTCGTGGTTTTCCTGATCTTGCGGACGAGGTTCGGGTTCGTTTTTCGTGGGCATCCGTATTGCGGCGGCGTGGGTTGGACAAGGAAGCGTTGCGGTATTATCAAATTCGCGGCGGCGATTCCTACGACGACGTGTGGAGTATGAGAGCAAGAGCAGAAAGTAAATTGTGGGAAGGTTTGAACGGTAGCGAAAATAATAACGCGACAAAAAATACAACCACACAAGATGAAGATTTGATGATTCCGGTAATAGTTGCGGCATTTACGCCAAACATTCCATTTCTTGACGGCGAATTTGACAACAGTCCTGATCGCGAAGGTCAAACATGGTCGCGAAGTAAATTGTACTCCCTCACTCCGGCAAAACCGCAATACAAGTTGAACGATCTCATCGGTAACAAACGATTCAGTGCCGGTTGCAGTAGAGAAAAACAATCTCTGGAGGATTCAAAAAATTTCGGGACAAAAGTTATGTTCATGTATGATTCTCATCATTTATACATTGGATTGCGTTGTCCAAAGGTTTCGGGGGTTACTTATCCGCCGATACCAGAGCATCCGCGAGTTCGTGATTCAAATATTTTGGATCAAGACAGGGTGGAGATATTGATTGATGTTGATCGGGATTATAATACGTTTTATTCGTGGACGGTTGATTCGCGAGGTTGGGCGGTGGATTCCTATTTTGGAGACAAAACTTGGAATTCGGATTGTTATATTGCAAGAAAGGACGACAAAGATGCTTGGTACATCGAAATGGCAATATCGCTTGACTCACTCACCGGAAATTTGCCCGCTCCAAAAAGTGTTTGGGGTGTTGGCGTAAGACGAATTGTTCCGAACAAGGGCATCGAATGCTGGAACGCTGAAAATTCACTAAATCTCGGAGAAGGACTAGGTTTTCTTATGTTCGGTCAGTAAACATATTTGTCCGTAGCCGTAGCCGGTAAGGCGATAGACTTCGCCCTGCCGGCTACGGTATAAAAATCAAAAATCAGGAGTTATAGACACGAGATATTTTAATATCGCAGGACCTTGTAATAGCGTAGATCATTACATGATTGATGCAGCGACTCGTTTACGCGGCGTGGAACAGTTGATAAACGAAAATCAGTATTTTGTCATTCATGCCGCACGCCAAAGCGGCAAAACGACATACTTACAAGATTTGACCAAACGACTCAATGCCGGTGGAAAATATTACGTCCTGTATTGTTCGCTGGAAGGAGTACAAGGTGTGCTGGAGCCTGAACACGGCATACCGGCAATTTTTGATAACATCGTTGTTACTTTGCAAAACTCACCATCAATACCATTTACCTACGATGAAAATTACGAGCGAGACAAAAAAAACAGACCTTTGGTACTTTTGACGTTATTTTTGGTGGACTTAGTTAAAAGTTTGGACAAGCCGCTTGTGATTTTTTTTGACGAAGCGGATTGCCTGAGCGAAGGCACGTTGATTTCTTTTTTGCGTCAATTGCGGAATGGCTATAATAGCCGCAGCATTACTCCGTTTGTACATTCTGTTGCACTGGTTGGTATGCGTAATATCCGCGATTACAAAGCTAAAGTTCGCCCTGAATCTCAAGGACTCGGCGGCGCAAGCCCGTTTAATATTGTTACAGAGACTTTCACGTTGAAAAATTTTACTAAAGAAGAAATCATCTTTCTTTACCAACAACGCACCAACGAGACCGGACAAATATTTAAAGAAAACGCAATCGACCTTGTTTGGGAACAAACGCAAGGGCAACCTTGGTTGGTTAATGCAATTGCCCGTGAAGTGATTGTAAAATTATTGGATTCGGATCACTCGAAACCGATTACAGCAGAATTGGTGGGTGAGGCGATTCAAAATATTATTCTCAATCG
>JAIRWK010000358.1 GCA_031268995.1 Planctomycetaceae bacterium | reverse complement strand
TGCAAATGCCTGCTGCTTCATCAACGGTACTAGACTTCGCCTAACGGGGAAGGTTGGTCACAATCAATTGCCCTAACGAGACCGGCTTGGATTCACCTTGCGGTTGCGGCTGGCGCATTGGTTAATACGAATCCCACCTCTGGGAATTACTCCCCAAAAGCGTCGTAAAACTACGTGTCAAACAGGCTAATACGCGATAACCTCCGATTACTAGCTAAAACAAACTTCTTGACGATACCCAGATGTGGGCATGTTACAAAATCAGAATAGACCGCACGGGGGGGGTAAAATACACCGATTACATCGGTGTAAAAAATGGAGAAAATGATGTATGTTTTGCCTTCATTGCCCGCCGTATTGTCCATTTGGGAGGTTTTACCCTTGTCGAACTTCTCGTTGTGATTGCAATCATTGGAATTTTGATTGCACTTCTGTTGCCCGCCGTTCAAGCAGGCAACGATCAAAATCCACGAATGCGTAACATGAGTGTTATGTTTTCTCACAAAGCAATGGAGCAGCAAAGAATTTCTTTTTTAGAATCCCTCGGTGTTCTTTGTGCCTTTGTGAGAGACAAATTTTAAAGTGTGATTGAGTATAAATCCGTACGCGGTATCGTCAAGAGTTTGTTTTCCCTAGTAATCGGAGGTTACGATGTAACCAGGAGGTTATCGTGTATTATCCTGTTTGCCACGTAGTTTTACGACGCTTTGGGGGAGTAATTATCAGAGGTGGGATTCGTATTAACAAAAGCGCCGGCCGTAACCGCAAGGTGAATCCGAGTCGGTCTCGTTAGGGCAATTGATTGTGACCAACCTTCGTAGAGTAGGCGAGGGACGTATTGCTACGCCTCCTCACCCCTCGTGTCCGGTGGGAGGCGGGGCGAGGAGACGGAACGGAAAGGTATGAGGACCGAGACACAAAAGGAAAAATCCCGAAACAGAATTAAACCTAAACCGGTATGCCCCTCGCCTACTCTACGGAATGAGGGGCTCTCACGGAGGACCGCGAATCGCTCATAAAGAGTAGCGAATTTTCCGTAAAGAATAGTAGACCTTTTCTCTAACTTCATATCAGGTTGTTTAGGCAAAACAGGTGAATAAAAAATAACTGTTTTTTGAATAGTGTTCGGTCTATTGATAGGGTTAGAGAAAAGGTCTAATAATAGATCAGATTATCTCACGAAGTCCAGACGTTACTTTAGAAATTATGTAAATATTTTTATTTAAAAAATATTTTACGTATGTATTGTATACTATATATTTTTTCTATTTTATTGTACTCCTCACACTTGAAATTTCGACTTTTAAGACGGTGTTGATCGTTCATCATGTCCCCAAAGCCCTTTTTTATGAAGACCGAATTTTCAAGTGTTGAGTATAACAACAAATTTTATGCGGGGGCTTGCGTAAATTGTAGAATAGAATAAATTTATAAAATATTTGTTACTCGTAGCAAATGCCTCACGGAGGATACGCGAATGGTTAGCAGGCTGACTCGAAATCAGTTGCCGGGCAACCGGTTGAGGGTTCGACTCCCTTGTCCTCCGCTTGAAAAGTCGAACAAACCCTGTGTTTACTCTCAAACACGGGGTTTTTGTTTTCTTTGGAATTTTTCTGTCATGATGGAGAACAGCGTTGCGAATCTTAATCACTTCGGGACCAACACGCGAGTACCTTGATCCGGTGCGGTTTTTGAGTAACGGTTCAAGCGGAAAAATGGGAGCGGCGCTTGCTGCCGCCGCTCTTTCCGCCGGTTTTGACGTGACTATCGTTTCAGGTCCGGTTTTGGTCGATTATCCGAAACATGCGGAAATCATTCCTGTTACATCAACAGATGAAATGTTACAAAGGTGCTTGCAGCAATTTCCAAGCTGTGTCGGCGTGATTGGCGCCGCCGCACCGTGCGATTATAAACCGGAATCCATCGTACCGCAAAAAATAACAAAACAACAAAACAAAGAATTATTGCTGAAGTTGATTGAAACGCCTGATATTTTGGCAGATTTAGGAAGAATCAAGCGAACAGACCAATGGATTGTACCGTTTGCTCTGGAAACGAATCATGACAGCAAATCGCGTGCGATTAAGAAGCTGCATCAAAAAAACGGAGATTTGATTTTACTCAACGACCCCAAATCCATGTATTCCGATTTGACAACAATTGAAGTTTTAGACAACAACGGTCAGACAATCGCTTTGATTTGTGATACCAAAGAGAGAGTCGCCGCTCAAATTATGTCTCTTATCCAGAAAACAATCAATGCACAGTTTTCTTCGTAATTCTTGTATGTCGACTTACTTGTAAAAATCAAATAAAATTTCTACAAATTCTCTTTTCGTTTCATTTCCCCCTTTGTTCGCTTGGCATTGAGACTATAATTCTAGTAGGAGAAGCAAGGTAAGACGTTACACAATGTTTTTCGGTAAATGAAATTTTGATTGGAGGGAATGTATGGGTTGGGATTATAGTGAAAAAACCAAACAGCTATTCATTAACGCGATTGAACGTAAGCCGGGAACGCATATCGGCGAAATTGAAAATGCCGACGGATTCGGGGAACATGGTTCGATTGCGTGCGGCGATGCTTTGCGGTTTACATTTCGGGTGGAACGCGATCCGGTTGACCCGCTTAAAGACGTAATTACCGAAGCGCGTTATCTGACATTCGGCTGCACTTCCGCCATTGCCGCGTCGGAAGCTCTTTGCGAGATGATTGAGGGAAAACGCCTTACGCCGATTGACGCGATCAAAATTACGAATCAGGATATTGTCGATTATCTTGGCGGATTGCCGGAACAAAAAATCCATTGTTCCGTGATGGGTGCGGAAGCACTTGAAACGGCGGTGTTCAACTGGGCGCAAAAACGCGGCGTCAATTTGAACGCGCTTGGTATTGACATCCACGAACACGAACAGGAAGAAGGTCGCCTCGTTTGCAAATGTTTTTCGTTGACCGAACCGTATATCAAGCGGAAGATCAAAGAATTGCATCTTCACACGATACCGGAAATTATCGGTGCAATCAAGGCGGGCGGTGCATGTATGTCCTGTCATCACGCGTCCGGCGGATTGCAGGATTTGCTAACCGAGGTTTGGGGCAAAAACGATGTTGCCGCAAAATCGCCAACAAAAGCATCTGCGGCGTCTTCCGCAACAACGCCGTCCGCCGTGCCAAATCTTGAACTGAACGTGATCGGTTCGTTGCCTCTTGTTTCGACGTTAGACCAAAACGCCAAAGAAAGAACATCGGAAAATCTTTCGCCGTATCAGTTGGCGAAAAAAGTCGAAAAGCTGATCGACACTTATATTCGCCCGATGGTGGCGAGAGATGGCGGCGATGTGGAGATTATGGACATTAAAGATCATGTTATTTATGTCGAACTCACCGGCGCGTGCGCCGGATGTGCCAGCGCAGGGCAAACGGTCAAACTGCTCATCGAAAAAACGCTCAAAGAGCAAATTGATGAACGCATCCGCGTTGTGCAGGTGTAAGAGTTCCTGCTTATTTCATATTGGGGGAAGGGATTGATTTATAAAATACTGTAACTATTCAATTGACCACCCCAAATCAATCCGCACGGCAGCTTGGGTGATTACTATCAATTTTTCCTGAAAATATTGCTATTGCCGCCCTTAGTTATAACTCATGTTACGCATAGCGATTAACATTCAGGACACACCCGCGTCCAGATTTTTCTCTCGGACGCCGGCTCGCGAGGCTCCGACATCCCATCGGAGACGGCAATTCTTGGCTTTTGGGGTTCATTTTCTCGAAATTCTTTATTGATAAGGGTTTAGGGAACGTCCCGAAGTCAGTTGGGGAACTCCCAACGTCGGTTATTGGCTTCAATAATCCGGTTATTGGCTTCAATAATCCG
>JAIRWK010000280.1 GCA_031268995.1 Planctomycetaceae bacterium | reverse complement strand
CCTTATATTTTTTCTGTTGCAACATTGGATATTCGTAAAAATTTTGATCATGTAATGAATTGTTTTGCCAAATATTCGTCGTCTCAACATGGAATTGAAACGAATTGTCATCTGGTGTTGACAGGAGTGAGCGGTTGGCAAGATCGGAAATTCAAAAAGTTTTTTTCGGGTTTGCCAAAGAAGGTCAAAGAGAAAATTATTTTTACCGGTTATGTTGATGACGAAGATTTACCGTTACTTTATTCGGGAGCAGCGTGTTTTTGTTACATGTCGATTTATGAAGGTTTCGGTTTGCCGCCGCTGGAGGCGATGCAATGCGGTACGCCGGTAATCACGTCGAATACGTCGTCGTTGCCGGAAGTTGTCGGCGATGCGGGAATCATGCTTGATCCCTACGACATTGACGGGCTTACCGACGCTTTTGACCGCGTATTGAATAATGAAACGTTGCGAAATTCAATGATCGCAAATGGACTAGAACAAGCCCAAAAATTTAATTGGGATAATTGCGTTAATTCAATTATTGAACAAATTATACCGTAGCCGGTAGGGCGATAGGCTTCGCCCTTGAACAACCGCTTCACGTTGTTACGCTTATGTGTTCAGCTTCAGGAATTTTAAAGTAGCTTGAGTATACCAACACACAATAGCGGTCTCAATTTCAAAAATAAAAATAGCCCCTGTTGTAACAGTTCGCGAAACGTATATACTTTGGATCGTAATAAGCGCACGGAGTGATTGAGTGGAGTGATGAGTATAGCTTCAGGTAAACATATTTTTATATTTTTTGATAAATGGCTTTAACGGCTTTAATAACTGGTGTAACAGGGCAAGACGGCGCGTATTTGGCGCGTTTTTTGTTGGAGAAGGGGTATGTTGTGCATGGGCTTAAGCGGCGTAGTTCTTCGTTTAACACCGGCAGGATTGACAATATTTATCCTGATTCTGATGAGAAAAGTAGTCGTTTTCGGTTGCATTTTGGGGACATGACGGATGCGCCGGCTCTTATTCGGTTGATTCAAGAAACCAAGCCTGATGAGATTTATAATCTTGCGGCGATGTCTCATGTTCGGGTTGCGTTTGACATGCCGGAATATACGGGCGATGTGGATGCGATTGGAACGCTTAGGTTATTGGAGGCGATAAGGTTACTGGATTTGTCCGGGGCAACTAAATTCTATCAGGCTTCAACCTCCGAACTATTCGGCGGTATCTCAAATGAACCAAGCAACGAATCAACTCCATTCTATCCGCGAAGTCCTTACGCAGTTGCAAAACTTTACGCTTATTGGATTACGGTAAACTATCGCGAAGCGTATGGAATTTTTGCTTGCAATGGAATATTGTTTAATCATGAAAGTCCGTTTCGCGGTGAAACTTTTGTTACACGCAAAATCACGCGAACCGCGTGCAGGATCAAAGCGGGT
Organism: Planctomycetaceae bacterium; assembly: GCA_031268995.1. Taxonomy (GTDB): domain Bacteria; phylum Planctomycetota; class Planctomycetia; order Pirellulales; family Thermoguttaceae; genus WRKP01. Next base: position 8,711 of record JAIRWK010000280.1, on the reverse strand, counting down.
TTGGCAAAAAAATTATTAGTCGGTAATCTTGAGGCGAGTCGTGATTGGGGTCATGCGAAGGATTATGTTGAGGGGATGTGGATGATGTTGCAGCAGGACAAACCGGACGATTACGTACTTGCGACAGGCGAAAGTAAAACTGTTCGCGAGTTTATTGAAATCGCGTTCAAGGAGCTTGACATAGAGATTGAGTGGCGGGGCAAGGGGATAGACGAAAAAGGAATAAACAAAAAGAACGGCGAAATTATTATCGAAATTGACCCGCGTTTTTTCAGACCAACCGAAACTGAAACATTGCTCGGAAACGCAACAAAAGCAAAAAATATTCTTGGATGGAAGCCGAAACATTCATTTATTGAATTGGTTCGCGACATGATTGAACATGACATCAAGGAAACCGAACGTGAATTGTCCGCAAAACGGACATGATTTTTAACATTTTTGAGTTATGCTGGAGCTATTTTAAAATTCCCGAAGTTGCGGTAAACCTGCAACGCAGAGCGTTAGGCAATCGCGACAACGCGAAGCAGTTGTTCGGGGGCAACGCCTATTGTCTGTACTGGTTGAGGTATAAACTTTTGGCGTAGATGAAATTTTAATTTGTGTTCAGTGCAACAATCAAACCTTATTTACGGAGTCTTAAATGGCTTTATTTGAAATTGAAACAAACTCGCATATAGTTATTGCGTGGTCGGATGACGAGGAGGGCGCGCGTGGTGTTCTCTACGGTTATTATCCAACAGAGGAGATAATTCGTATTACTCGCCGACCGCGCGATGCTTGGGTGATTTCCAAGTCGGCGTTGGGCATAACCGGCAAAGCCGACCCGTGCGATATTGCAAGAGAATGTTTGTCCAAAGCGTCCGGCGACAAAGTACATGCTATCAGGTTGTACATGCACGAGACCGGCACGGATATTGACCACGCAAAAAAAATCATAGAATCAAATATGGTAATCGGATGGTAATATACCGGAGCCGGTATGGGCGGTAGGCTTCGCCCTTGAACAACCGCTTCGCGATGCTACGCTTGCGTGTCTATCTCCATGAATTTTAAAGTAGCTTGGTATAGTTTAGCGGAAAGTTGTTAGTGAAGAGTGGCTAGTGATTGGGAATCGCCATGAAATAGAATTATACTCATCGCACTATGAAATTCAGTTCTTATTTTTTTTGACAGGATTTACAGAATAGCAGGATGGACAGGATTTTATTATAGGGAATTTGCTAAAAATTGATTTTATTCGAATTCGAAATAATTTATTTTTGGCAAATAGTGTTTTTAGAAACTCCCTATATCCTGACAATCCTGTTATCCTGTCTTAAAAAAATGAATTTCATAACAACTTCGGTATATTATGATTTTCCTCGTCCCGTTGGGGACGAAATGTTGGTAGAAAAAATGTATGATTAAAAAACGCCGTCCCGTCAAGGACGGAATGTGATGTTTTTAAACCGTTTAATTGTAATCACATTTTGTCCCTAACGGGACAAGATCACTCATTTTATTTACCACTCATTTTATTCGGGAAAGATATTTTTGGGCGATGTCATGTGGTTCGATTGGGCAAGGGGACTCAATGGGCATTTGAGGACAAAGGGCATGTTGTCTTTAAATTTCGCTAACTGCTAGCCGCTAATTTTTTCAGTCGCAATATTGAGTCCGTAAAATGTCCATTGTGTCCATAAAGTCCCTTTATCCAATCACCAGTCAAAGAAAATTTTTAAGAAAGAGTCAAAAAAGAAAAAAGCGATGTCTGCACAAAAAAAGCGAATCAAGTCTGTTGAAACGGTCGGATTTAACATGGGTTTGGACGACGATGACGATGATATTTTGATCGGGCAAGGTCAAACGGTTGAAGAAGAGCAAAAGGATCAAAAGGAGTCGGGGGAAGTTGGTGTACGTGTTGAGGAGTCTGCGGAGTCGGAGTCTACTGATTCGGGCGAATTTGATGCGGGCAATTCGGCGGCTTCTAAGACGTATCAAGTTGTTGCTCGTCGTTATAGACCGAAGACGTTTGATGAGCTTGTTGGTCAATCTCATATTTCGCAAGCGTTGGCGAATGCGATTTTGACGAACAGGGTTGGTCATGCTTATCTTTTTACGGGAGCGCGTGGTGTTGGGAAGACATCGACGGCGCGTATATTTTCTAAGTCGTTGAATTGTGTTTTGGGACCGACGAGCAAACCTTGCGGCGAGTGTGATAGTTGTGTGGGGATTAGTACGGGCGAGGATATTGATGTTCTTGAGATTGACGGTGCGAGCAATCGCGGTATTGATGAGATTAGGCAATTGCGTTTGAATGCTTCGATTTGTCCGAGCAGGTCGCGGTTTAAGGTTTACATAATTGACGAGGTTCACATGTTGACGCGCGAGGCGTTCAATGCGCTTTTGAAAATTCTTGAGGAGCCGCCGGCGCATGTCAAGTTTATATTTTGTACAACAGAGCCGTCGAAGATTCCGGTTACGATTTTATCGCGTTGTCAACGTTATGATTTTGCCGGAATTGAAACATTGCAAATTGCGAAGCATTTATTGGAGATTGCGGCGAATGAGGGCGTAACGGCGGAGGATGGTGTGTGTGAGTTGCTTGCTCGTCGTGCTTCGGGTTCAATGAGGGATGCGCAATCGTTGCTTGAGCAATTATTATCTTTTGCGCCGCAACGAATTTCTTTAGCGGATGTTCATGAGATGCTTGGTACGGCGAATGATCAAGTGATTTTTCGTTTGCTTGAATCGATTTCAAGTTGTGATACGGTCAATATTTTTAGCGAGTTAGATGCGGCGATTTCGGAGGGAGTTGACCTTACGGTATTGGTTGAGCAGATGATAGGTTTATTTCGTGATTTGCTTGTGATTGTTTCGGGCGGCAATGCGTCGTTGTTGATATTTTGTTCGGCGGGTCAATTTGAGCGAGCAGTTAAATTCGCTCAATCGTTTGGTGTTCATCGGATTTTAGCCGCGATGCAAATTCTTGATCAAACTTACGGCAGGATGCGGTATAACACGCAGACGCGGGTTTTAACTGAGTTGGCGTTGGTGCGGATTGCGTATTTGGAAAATTTTCAGATGGTGTCGGTGTTGTTGGACAAATTGCAACGGGGCGAGATTCAAGTTGACTTGAGCGAAAAAAAAAACTAATTTTGCCCAATGAACCATCAAACGGAAACACGATCCTGCCCAAAACTCAAACAATTGCCCCGCCAAGCAACACAACACCGCCGCAACAAATAAACACACAACAAACACAAATTCCAACAACCGCCAAACCAAACAGCAAAACAACTCCAATTTTGAAACAAGAATTATCAGCAGAATCTGTTTCATCGCAAGTTTTGCCGCAAGTTTCGACGCGTGAGTGGTTGGTTGGATTGGACAAGGTTGATTCGGCGGGAGCGGCGGAGATTTGGCGGAATGCGATTGATTCGGTTGCGGGATTTTTGGGGTCAACCGCGTCGATTTTTTCAAAAGTGTTATTTGAGAAGCCGGACACGTTTATTGTCGTGTTCAAAAATTTGTCAACCAAAGAGTATTGCGAGCGTGAATTATCGAGGCTTCGTTCTGCGTTGTGTCAAACGGTGGGCAAAACTGTTCAATTAAAACTCACCTGCGAAGAAACAAAACCACCAATCGAAACAAACCACCCACAAATAAGATCATCTCAAGAAAACCGCGCAATATTCGAATCCGCCGCAAACAATTCCCTAGTACAAAAAATCTCAGAACTATTCCGAACAGAAATAATAGACGCAAAATAAAATATACCGCATCGTTTGGTTATTTTAAGCACGCGGATATACTTAAGCTGTTTTAAAATTCCTGAAGCTGGACACGTAAGCGTAACAACGTGAAGCGGTTGTTCAGGGGCGAAGCCTACCGCCCATACCGGCTTCGGTATAACGCAGATTGAAAAAAGATGTTCGCAGATTTTTTTTATTTATTCTGCGAACATCAAAATAAATCTGCGTTATCTGCGTGCTATACTCAAGTTGTTTTAATTTCACAATGACTGAACACGAAAGCACAACAACGTGAAGCGGTTGTTCAAGGGCGAAGCCTATCGCCCTACCGGCTACGGTATACCCGTCGCTAAACACACATAACTGTAACTGACTACTGACCCCTCGTCTAACATTTTTAGTTTTACCTTAACCCATTTTACTTGTCAACACACCCATTTAGAAAAAAAATTTGCCGAAGAGAGGACTCGAACCTCCACCCTGTTTAACCAGGACTAGGATCTGAACCTAGCACGTCTGCCATTTCGCCACTTGTAATTTCAATCTTCATTAAGGGATTTTGTATGATATTCCTATTGTCAAGCGAGGAAGCATCGAATCAGAACCTCCGATTACAATGTTTCCGTTTTCATTGACGACATGCGGTAACCAATGACTTTTTGATTGGCTTAGACAAGACGCGGCTATATTAGATAATTCACTTTGTAAGCTTTCGTCGTTTTGGATCATATTTTCAATTTCGGCAACTTTTGATTTGTCGCTGATATTGTGATCGCCGAGTGTAAATTTACCTTCCGTGCTAATTTTGATTACAAATCCTTCTTTGTAACCAAGCGAAATATTATTTTCTGTCAATTTTGCGATTATTATTTTTTCTGCATCTGTTGGGTTGGTGTATTCATTGCTGCTGTTGTTGTTCTTTTTTGTACCAATCACACCAATACAATAACTACCATCTTTTTGCTGTGCTACATGAGCGGACAATTCCTTGTTGATTAGCGATATTCTCTCGTTGCTGATTGTATTTTCATCACTGGTATTGGGCGTATATAAAAACGACAAAAATTGGTTAATAGTAGTTTTACTGTTACCAGCACTGACATATTTGTCATAGATGTATGGTGAATACAACGCAGATTCCGAAGACCTTAAAGAAAGATAAAATTCTAGTCCTTCTGTTGGAAGTGGCGTTCTAGGAGTTTCTGATGAGGCTTGTGGGGAAAGATTTTCGGCAGATTCAGGCAAATCAGTTTCAATTACTTCTGAAATATCTGAAATAGTTGTGTCCGTTATTTTTGATTGTTGTGTTTCATAAGCGGCAACAGCCTTGTTCACCAACGATGGCGGCGTGTAAGTAGATTTAGCGACTCGCAAATTATTTTTATTACTTGTAACAATATCAGACGAGTTATTTGTACTTACTCGCGGAGATTGAGCGGAAGTCAAATCTTCAGGTTGATTCTTTACAGCTTGCCAACCAGCTTTCTGATAACTACTAAAAATATTCGAAAACAAACTAACATTCATGGCAACAAAAAAATGCAATTGTTGAATACCAAAACCAAAAATTACAACACGATCACCACAACAACAAAACCACATATAAATGTTATTTCACAACCCCAAACATATCACGTGATTTAGAAACACTCTCACAAGAAAACATAAAGAATATGAAAAAAAGATCAAATTATTTCAACTTAAACAGATTATGGGGATTTTGCAATCAACGTGATTTTATCGGCTACCAGAGGTTTCAAAGCGGATTATTAGAACGCGAAAGTTTTTTGTTTTTTTGGATAACGAAACACACGAAAATAACAAAACATACGAAATTTTTGTTTGGACTTTTTCGTTATTTTTGTACTCTAAAAAAATAAACCCTTTCGCCTTTTGTGCGGTGAAAAATTTGTGCGTCATCGTTACCATTCATTGGATGTGTCTGGTAATGTCAAACGACCGAGTGTAGTAGAACCTCCAATTATGTAATTTCCATCTTCATTGAGATTCCATTGCCAACGTTCTCTCGCTTGGCTTAAACAAGATGTGATTATGTTGGACAAATCACTTTGTAAACTTTCGTCGTTTTGGATCATATTTTCAATTTCAGCAACTTTTGATTGGTCGCTGATGTTGTGATCGCCAAGTGTAAATTTGCCTTCTGTGCTAATTTTGATCACAAATCCTTCTTTGTAATCAAGTGAAATATTATTTTCTGCCAATTTTGCGATTATTATTTTTTCTGCATCGGTAGGGTTGGCGTACTCGTTATCTTCGTTACTATTATTTCCAGTACTAATGACACCAATACAATAGCTGCCGTCTTTTTGTTGTGCTAAGTGAGCTGACAATTCTCTATTGATTAGCGGATTTTTTGTGTTGCTAGTTTCGCTGTTCTCATATAGGTCATTGTTTCCCGCATTTACATTATTCCACATTTGATAAGGGGTCTGACCAAAAGTATAGCCATGATGATCTCTTGTCCCTGCGTTTTGCGGTTCGTTCTGTGATACTTCACTAGATTTGCTACTATTAGGCGGGTATAAAAATGACAAAAACTGATCAATAGTAGTCTGTGTACTACCAATATTACTATAGGTGTCATAGATATACGGGGTGTACAATGCATAATTTGATCTTAAAGTAGATGGGTGTATTATTTCACCTGCAATTGGTGATGCAATATTCTCCCCTTTTACTTTGGTGTTGCTGGAAGATTCGGTGATTTTCGATGAGTATATGTCTTCGGTGGTTCCAGAATATCTGGCATTGCTTACCGCTGCATTCGTAATTATAGCTTTGTTTGATCGCGGCGGCACGTATGTCGAGCTTGAAAGATACTTGTTACTGCGAGTTGTAACAATATCAGACGAGTTATTTGTACTTACTCGCGGAGATTGAGCGGAAGTCAAATCTTCCGGTCGATTCTTTGCAGCTCGCCAACTAACTTTCTGATGGTTGTCAAAAGCATTCGAAAATAAACTGACATTCATGACTCTAAGAATTGATCGATTTAATGTTGAATACTAAAAGCAATAAGCCCAAGTACGTGATTTCCTAACTATATCAATAGATGCAAAAACAGAGGTACTTCATAGAAATAAATGTATAATGCGGTTGATTACAAACCATCCACACCGACAATTGTAACATACAGTTAAGAAAAATCTGATTAAAAATGCCCAAAAAAGCAAAAAGAAAAGAACAGATCGTACTGTCATATAGATCGTATGGATTATGCACATTACAGAGAACAGACACCAAGTCCCAGAGAAGCCTCCATTACAAAAACTTCTTCTGGAACTTAGCTTACCAAAGTATTGATTTGCAAAACATACGCAGAGTACACAATAATTGCGAATCAAAAAAATTTACATTTACTTAACAATTGGGCTAATACGCTTCGAATATATAGTAATCAGAGGAACTAACTCGTTCCCATTGCAGATTACCTACTTCATCGTACCAAGGCTGATACGCCATTATACACCAGGCATAAATACCAGGCGATGCACCGGCAATTATAATTTGTGTTCCTTCCGTTTCATCCCATTCTACCCATCCGGATCCATTCCAAAAATTAATGGTATAGAGCGGACAACCTGCTATAGGAATCCATTTGAACGTTATCGATTCTTGTCCATCAACAAAACTCTCATCAGCCGGGGTTAATGGCATTATATAATCGGCAGAATGTACATACTCAAGGTTACTAGTCAACGAATCGTGATATGTCACAATCTCCCAATTATTATCATTGTTTGAATCTACCCAAACTTTGAAGGCGGTGTTCTTCGGCGGAATCAGAATAACACTGCCGTAAGCATTAGTTTTTGGAAATTCGTAGTTTGCACTGATAAATGCCGGATCTCCAAGGTACTGGTTTGAGAAATCTGTTAGACATACCTTAACATTTGCTAGTCCACCAGGGTAGGAATTGTAACTGGTGATTTTCAGCGAAACATAATCGTCCGGTAACTCACAATGAAAATGAGTTATGGACGGATTTGTTGGGCAGTCATCAGTACAAGGATGCCAAGCACCACCTGCATAGGCGAAATATTTGCTCCTGTCCAAAATGTCATTCTCAAACCGAACCTCACCCACTGCGGTAAGTACACCATTAACATACGTACTCTGTGAGGCTGTGTATTTTACCTCGCCAGTTTGTGTACACCGCACAGGAACATTAGGTTGTGCCACACCATTTGATCGAACCGTGATTGAAGCCTTTGCAGGGACAACAACCGTTTGCGAAAACACTGTAGATTTGGAAGCCGTAAAAACAACAGCCGCCATAATCAACAAACCGAACGCTTTTTTAAAGCTCTTCATATCAACTTCTCCTTCTATATAGTATCCTCACTGAAATCAACTACTCCCAAGAAACGCCATGTTTCCTAAAAAATAAAAAGTAGAAACTCAATCAAGGTTATACTCGTCGCTAAACACACATAACTGACTACTGTCCCCTCGTCTAATATTCTTAGTTCTACCTTAACTCATTTTACTTGTCAACACACCCCTTTAGAAAAAAATTTGCCGAAGAGAGGACTCGAACCTCCACCCTGTTTAACCAGGACTAGGATCTGAACCTAGCGCGTCTGCCATTTCGCCACTTCGGCATTGCTGCCAACCGTCAAAAAGTTTGCGAATTTATACCACAAGAAATTCATTTGGCAAGTATCCCTAATCACACCTCATTGATTTTTTATGACAATTCATTATTGTAATAGTCGCGAAGGCAAAAAAGAGGTTTTTTGTAACTATTCAGTTTGTTTTTAAATAACCACAGAGGACACAGAGAGCACAGAGGAGAATTTTAAACTCATGTTACGCATGAGCGATTAACAATCGAAGAAACAGTTTTTTTGCCCTGAAAGGGCGCAAGCATTAGCGTAGGGCAACGCCCTACGGAACATGCTCCGCGAAAAACATTGATTATACCGAAGCCGGTATGGGCGGTAGGCTTCG
>JAIRWK010000270.1 GCA_031268995.1 Planctomycetaceae bacterium | reverse complement strand
TCAAATTAAAACGCGAAAGGTTTAAACCACGTAAAATCGAAACTCCGAATTTAATGTCCAAAAATTCCCTGTCTTCAAAATTTTTAGTTGTCCGCAATTGCTCAACCTCTATCTTTGTTATTTTTTGTCCATCATAAGGTTTGTACAATGTACTAATACTAGCAATAGGCATGCTTCTTTGTCTACTGTAAAAACCTGTGAAATCTGCACCTTGTATATCTGCGTTTCTAAAATTACAGTTGCTAATATCAGAATCGCAAAATTCTGCCATTTTCAGATTGGCACCGGAAAAATCGCTTCCTTGCAAGTTACAATTAATGAACTTTGCTTTTTCAAGATCACCATCAGTAAATTTACAATTCATCAGATTCGACCAATGAAAAACCGTTTCTTGCATGCTACAGGGAAAGGGTGCTTTTTCGCCGTTGTTAAACTTGTTAAAATTCCAATTACTGAAGTCTGGTTTATTGTAATAACCATTAAAAGTACATCTATCCAAAACAACCTGTTGCTTTCGGACGATACATTTTCTCGTCTGCGTTTGACCATTTTGTACATAAGAAACAATACTGGCATAGAAGTGACGCGGGATCTCTCCCTTAAAATCTGATCCATGCGGTGCTGAAAATCCCACGTACTCATTCTTTGTAAATGAATCTGTCGACAAAATCATTTCAGGTGTTACGCTGGCAGGTAATATTGCGCCAAGAATTATGGCTCCCCTAAATTTATTTTCTGCAACCCCTTTAGAAAATTCGCAATGACCAAAATCTACATCTTCAAGGTTCGCATATCTAAAATCACAATCAAGAAAGTCCATACCACAAAAAGTGCTTCCCTTTAAGACTGCCCCGTAAAATGAACTATTAAATATGCGAGCAGAGTTACTGCTATCTTCCGATTCCCAAAAGTTACCGTAAATCTGCTTGAAGTCAAAATTCTTAATGTTTTGAAATGGGTTTTCAACTCGTTTCCCATCTAACATTATTTCACCACCGTAACCGGAGTACAAATTCACTTTTTTGCTGGCTTCATACTTATTAGAATATTCCATTTTATCTTCACCTTCTGCTAATGCCGGAGCGTAATAACACGTACAATGGCGTACATAAGGGAAAAGGGCAGGTTCACGAAACCAAGAACACGCATCTCGTCTACACTTTTCCCAACTACTCGGTAACGGGCTTGGCGAATAGCTCTGTCCCAATCCGACACCATTGAACATAATCAGTGAGGATAACACAAGTACCGCAACATATAAGTTCTTTTTTAACATAATATATCTCCTTCTTATTTGTATTAAACAAACGTTAAATCAGAAGTAACTATTCAGTAGCATGAAATCCTTATTTGTACAGGTATTACAACTTGCGAAAATTTGACGATTTGCGTCAGCGAACATTGACATAAAAGCATAACCGGTTAATATTCAAATAATTACAGATTTACATGCCAATTTTACGGCAAGTGAACCAACTAACGTAACTACTGTAGTACAAACATTTTTACGCGACTGAATAGTTACAATCAGAAACTGCAAAACAGTACCGACGCAATAATGCAGATCATAAATGGCATCCGCCAGCACATGTTTGCTGAATCCCGCACTGTGAAAAAAAAGTGAATTTCTTGTGCTAGTTAATCTTACAAGAAATCCACTATAATTTAAGTAGTTGGTGGCGATGGCGGTGGTGCCCATGGACCAATGGAAATTACCTTAAATTTCACACCGCTTCCCCAATGCGTCTGAATATAAATATGACCATCAAGAGAGCCGCCATTACTAATTTCAACTCCCGTCTCATCATAATACTTCAGCCACTGCCCATTAATTTTGGCATAAACCTCAAGAGTACCCTGTGTTTGTCCAACTTCACTGGGCTTCCAATAAATCTCCAACTCTTTATCCGCAGTACCCTGCCACCTGTTGTAGTTGTTCTCAAGCGTGTTGTATAGCTTCTGCCAACCGCTTCCAGTTGCACTAGTGTAATCGTAAAAGCTACTCAAGTTACCGTTATATCTTATTCCATTCAAAAGCTGTGCGAGTTGTTCCTCATCACCCACCTGTGAGATAAATTCCGTATCAAACTTGACTTTACTATTATCATTATTAGGTACACCTGTGTAAGTTTGAGTATCAAGTGCAGTGGGCGGTCTATGTTTAAAAGCCTCAATCCCTGTAAATGTAACGCCTCCATCAGTAACGCTAATCCGATCCACCATGGTCTGTGTGTCGAATATTGCAACTTCTTTTACTCCATCGCCTGTTCCCCTAAAACTACCGAGTTTTATACCACTGTTACCGACGAAACTTAATTTTCTTCTATCGCTCGAATCAATTTTTTCGTCCCCGTTTCGATCTGGTTGGAGGTAGCCATTTACTCCATTTCGTGTGAAAGAATATTTGAGCGTCAGCTTAAAACCACTCTCATAAGTATTGACAGAAAAGGTACAACCATTGTTTGCGCTGTGACTACTACCCTCCGATTTTGGAGCAACAGCACCAGTAACTGGCATGATCGTTGTTATGCCGTCAGTCTCTATTTTCCATCCGCTTGGGATGATCCATTCGTATTTTTGTCCTTGTGGAGAAGAGATTGTTGGTGCTTCTTGCCACAAGAATTTTACGGTGTCGCTTGTCGTTGTTCCATTACGTTTAATTTGGAGAGACACATCTAACGTAGTCTCAGGTTCTGTCCTTGCTGTCGCAACAGCATAATAATTATCAACAAAAGTCCCCTCTTTACCAGTTGCCATTGATACTGTCGAAATGTCAAGAGAACTAATATCGGTCAATGTTGTCTCAGCGTCGGTGCCGTCTGATTTGATAACTTTCACTCCGTTACTCGACGTAAAACAAAACTCCGCGTTACTGTCATCCGTCAGATACATCACACGCAACGGGACACGTGTATAATCATCGGGAATACTTGCTCCTGCGGTCTTGGTAGAATCAATATACGTTATCGGTTTTGGATTTGTTAGCTTTAGTCCGTCTTCGTATCTGGCATTTTCGGGATTTATTGTAATTTGCCCGATGTAGCCATTGTTGTCGCTGTCCGTATCCAGCTCGGCAAAGTTTGCCAGAGCAGAATTATAAACAGCAGCATAAAATATTCTGCCCTTAAAATATCGCGGATAAGGACGATAGTTGTGTGAACCTATCGCCCAATAGGCATTTTGAACTGCTAA
>JAIRWK010000269.1 GCA_031268995.1 Planctomycetaceae bacterium | reverse complement strand
TTAGCAGTTCAAAATGCCTATTGGGCGATAGGTTCACACAACTATCGTCCTTATCCGCGATATTTTAAGGGCAGAATATTTTATGCTGCTGTTTATAATTCTGCTCTGGCAAACTTTGCTGAACTGGATACGGACAGCGACAACAATGGTTACATCGGGCAAATTACAATAAATCCCGAAAATGCCAGATACGAGGACGGACTAAAGCTAACAAATCCAAAACCAATAACGTATATTGATTCTACCAAAGCCGCAGGAGCAAGTATTCCCGATGATTATATACGTGTCCCGTTGCGTGTGATGTATTTAACGGATGATAGAAACGCGGAGTTTTGTTTTGCGTCGAGTAACGGAGTGAAAGTTATCAAATCGGACGGAACTGACGCTGAGACGGCGTGGACTGATATTAGTTCTCTTAACATCTCGACAGTATCAATGGCAGCTGGTAAAGAGGGGACTTTTGTTGATAATTATTATGCCGTTGCAACATCAAAAACAAATCCTGAAACTACGTTAGATGTGTCTCTCCAAATTAAACGCAATGGAACAACAATAAGTGACACCGTGAAATTCTTATGGCAAGAAGCACCAACAGTCGCTTCACCGCAAGGACAAAAATACGAATGGATCGTGCCAAGCGGTTGGAAGATCAGTGGTAATACATTCACAACACCCATTACTCCATACGAAGCACCAATACCGCCTGCCACAGTAAGGTACACCAAAGCCGTAGGTCCCAAAACCGAAGGTTCTGGAGTCATAACAAACAGTGGAGATATTATTTCAGTTGTATCTTATGATAACGGATTTGTCATGGAATTAGATTTTGCTTTCATAAGAAATACATCTATGAGGAACATATCGGACGCTTTTATAGAGGGCTACATTCAGCCTACTTTTAACGTGAACGGTATGGAAAATGAAAGAGTCGATATCCAGAAACGACATCAAATGGATTTTGTGGGTAATAGCGGAATAAAGTTTTTCAATAACGAAGTACAGATTTTTGATATTATTGCATTGCAAAATTCAATCAATTTAACTTCTGAGGATGATGTTGACCCTCAAACCTACAAAATTAATCCTAAAACCGTTGATGGAATAAATTATGGTGTAGAAGATGGAGCTGCAACTGATCGTCGTACTAAAGTAGGTAACACGATAACTGGTAATGCCTATGATAACACAGAAGTTAATTTTCGTACTTATGCTGATTTTATGGTGGCATATAATCGACAAATACCAGGTGTTGATGTTAATATCCATCTATTTATTGACATTACTAAAATTGGGAATAGTCTTACTATTCTAACAAAAGTCAAAAATAGACAAGGAGTATTGGAAAATGTGTATAACGGTCCCAATGTAAAAGAATTGACAGGAGGTAGCACTTATGTTCGTATTCAGTCTCATTGGGGTAGCGGCGTGAGAATAAGTAACATAAGTATCAGTGCCAAATAGTCGTGTGTGCAAATTGTTTTCATAGCGTATGGTGATGAATTCAGATTTCCATGTACATTTCATAAAAACAATTTTTTAACTATAATTACTTGTTCCGCAATCGGGTTGGTACAAATTAGATATTCAGATAATTAGCAGGTCATATTTGCGAGTTTCCGATCTTAATCGTTTTTTGTACCCAACCCGATTGCGGGGTTGTACGAAGTTTTCGGAATCATGGTAAGGTTAGACTTGATTCTGGATAGAACTAAAATTTTAATTTAAGGAGTTAATCTATGACTTTTAAGAGTCTTTTAGTGTCATCCCTGTTATCTTGGGCAATTACTGTTGCGTTGATTGGTCAACGTGTATCAATTACAGACGGTTATGATCTGTTTGCGGAAGAATCCGGTCAAAATAAAAACGTAACGGCGTTGCCATCGTCTGATTTCAATGGCTATATTGATGGAGTTCGTTATTCCAGAGGGGTTCGTCATGTTAGTGGTCCTTCAGCGTTTGGTGATATTATTTCGTTACTTAACTTGTTTCGCGGTTCTTACTTTGATCGTATAAATAACAACGACGGTATAATAAAAAATGATCAGATACGATCAGGTCAAAATCTCGCTAATACTGTCTTTACTGGAGTTATTCATTTGAGACGTGACGGTACCGAAAATCATCTTGCAGATATAGTTGTTGACCATGTTTTATTTGACGATTCTGTATTTGAGGAAGTTATAGTGGACAAAGTAGAATTTAACAATTGCTCATTTCGTAATGTTATTTTTCATGGATTTAGAGGCTGTGAAGGTTTTAACGATTGTGATTTCACTGGAGCAATAATTCATACAGATGAAAGCCAACCTGGTAAATTAACAGATTTAGCGACAAGCAACAACAGTTATAAGGATTTTTGTTTTAGGGGTGGTATGCTGGTTAATGAGGTTCCGCTAAACTCGGAAGCATTAAGGCAAACCGCTAGCTTCAAAATGCGAAATTTGTCAGGGAGTGGTTTATTCTCATTTGATAAAGACATGTCAAATTTTAATCTAATACACTGTAAAATTGGGAAAATTCCCGAAGATTGTAATTTTGATAATACAATAATACGTGGTGCCGACTTTGATAAAATATCCCTGAAACAAATTTATTCGACCTACGACTATAAACAAGGCAGGTTGATAGATGTCGTTTTTAATTACTGTGATTTCACGAACGGCAAATTTACTAACATGAACTTATCCGGTATATCTTTCAGATATTGCCATCTTACAAATGCAGATTTCACTAATTCAAAAATTTCTTGGGCAAGTTTTGCAGGTAACAGTACCGAGGGAAATCATATCAAAATCAACCAAATCAAATCAACTGCCGACTTCAAGAATAAAAAGTTGTACCACGTCTCTTTGAGTGAAGTTGATTTTTCTAATGTTGATTTATCAGGTTTTGATTTGACCGGTTGTTGTTTTAATCGATGCAATTTAGATAACGTAAATTTCACAGATGCGGTCATAACCGACTGCGACTGTAATGTATATCCGTCAGAAAAGAGTTACTCTATTTTGCATAAAATAAATATCGAGCAAGTAAAATCTACATGGAATTATAAAAATGGTTACATGCGAGGAATATCTTTGCCTAGCGACATCCAAAAAGCATTAGAAGCAGAAAAAAATCATCAGAAAAAATAGTTGTCCTGAAACCGGTATAAGCAATAATAGACTTCGCCCTTGAACAACCGCTTAATATTGTTACGATTCCGTGTTCAGCTTCAGGATTTTTAAAACAGCTTGAGTATAACAACTTGAAGCAGTTATTCAGGAACGAAGCCTACAGCCCATAATAGCTACTGCGTACCCAAATGTATCTCGCAAAAAATAAAAATTAGCGGTGGACTTAAAAAGCTGGACAGTTTAATAAGGTTGAAAGATATTTATTATGTTCATTTTTTATTAGGAGTTTTTATGGTCAAGAAGCGGGTTAATTATACATCATCATTTAAGG
>JAIRWK010000247.1 GCA_031268995.1 Planctomycetaceae bacterium | reverse complement strand
AAACATTCATTACTATCAAATACGCTTTACAAAAACATCACTCATTAACTTCACAAACTGATACCGTAGCCGGTAAGGCGATAGGCTCCGCCCCAGAACAACCGCTTCACGTTGTTGCGTTTGCGTAATCATTTAAAACAGCTTGAGTATATAATTGCGGGCAAGTTGGTTGTCCGTGATTTTTTTGGGCAATTGTTTTTGAAAGGTTGACGATGCAAAATAGATTTGTGGGGACAATTTTATGTCGGCGGAATATGTTAAGGAGACAAAGGTTGGAAATGAGCGATTTTTTTATCGCACGTTGGGGGAGGCGATGCGTCAAGAGTTTGGATGTGGGGTTTGGAAGGTGAGTGTTGATGCGGGATTTTGTTGTCCGAATGCCGGAGTTGATGATTTGGGCAATATCCGAAACGGTTGTATTTTTTGTAACATTAATAGTTTTGCCCCAAATAGACAACTCGCCGCCAATAAAACAATTCTTGCCCAAATCGACGAAGGAATAACTCGACTAAGAAGACATTATCCCAAAGCACAAAAATTCATCGCCTACTTCCAACCCTCCACAAACACAAACGCCCCAACAAAAAAACTCGAAAAAATCTATAACGAAGCACTCAAACATCCCGAAGTTGTCGGTCTGGCAATTGGAACTCGACCTGATACGTTGGGCGAAGATGTGCTGGAATTGCTCGAAAAAATCTCGCAACAAACACACCTCCAACTCGAAATCGGTCTCCAATCAATTCACCAAAAAAGCCTCGAATTCCTCAATCGCGGACATGACTACAAAACATTCGCCAATGCTTACCAAAACGCAAAAAATCATAACCTCAAAATCGGAATACACCTCATCATCGGTCTGCCAACCGAAAATAATTCAGACCTAAATAAAACCGCCGACGAAATCGCAAAACTTAAACCAAATAGCATCAAATTACATAACCTTTGCGTCATTCGCGATACAAAATTGGCGGACTATTGGCACGCGGACAATCTAAAATTGCCGACAATACACGAATATGCCGAAATGGTTGTCAACTTTATTGAACGTATTCCGCCGGACATTATCATTGACCGCATTGCATCTGAAGCGAACGACGACTATATAATTGCCCCCGATTGGTCAAAAATAAAACACGCCGCAAGAAACACCATAAATAATTTGCTCATACAAAAAAATACATTTCAAGGAAAATATTACAACAAATAATAGAAAATTTCCAAAAACCTTATTAGACAAACGATGTCAATCTTGAGTCTTTAATATACTGAAGCTGTTTTAAAATTCCTAAAGCTGAACACGCAAGCGTAACAACGTGAAGCGGTTGTTCAAGGGCGAAGCCTGCCGCCCTACCGGCTACGGTATAAAATCTTTTGTGTCTTTTGTGATAAAAAAACTTTTGGTCGTGGGGTGGGGGATTGTGGGGGATTTCCCCTATTGTCGGTTGTTGTTATTGCTGGTAGAATTCCATCATTGGTACTTGGATGTTTCCTGTAGGTTTTCGGCTTATGTAAACCGAGTAGTCAGGAGGTAGGCAAAAAGAGAAAAATTATATGCTCAAGCTGTTTTAAAATTCCAGAACTGAACACGCAAACGCAACAACGTGAAGCGATTGTTCAAGGGCGAAACCTATCGCCCATATCGGCTTTGGTATATCGCCGATTTTGGTGTAGTGTTTACGTGTTTTTTGGCATGTTTTTTCTGTTTTGTTTATTTGGGTTGTCACGTCCAAGATTTACATTTTTTGGGGAGTTGATTTTTATGGCGAAGCGTAAAACAAACTTATTTCCGAAACTCCACAACGCCGCGTGGCCCGGTGTTGTGGGCAAGGGCGTTCCGGGTGCGGAACCTTCTATTGATCTCGATACTATGCTTAAATTGACAAGCGAGGCGGAGGTTGATGGAGTTAAATTTGACGGATTTGATCTGAATCTTTGCAAACCGCATTTCGATGTGGAATCGCTCGATAATGAAATCAAGCGAATAGCAGAAAAGGCAAATTCGTTCAATCTCGAAGTGGGAACAATTGTTCCCGCAATTTGGCAAAGTGAAGGCGGCGGTTCGGCTTTTGGCAGTTCTGCGGATAGGAAACGTTTTTTGCAACAGGTTGAGATTGGTTGCCGTGTTGCGTCGGAGTTGCGCAAAATTGGTGTTCGTCCGAATGGTTCGGTGCGAATTGACACTGCGGCGGGAGTTGCGGATTGGTCGAAGGCACCTGAGGAAAATCAAAAATTGATAGCGGAGACGTTTACGGCGGCGTGCGATATTGCCGCAAACTACGACGAAGTTTTGGCGTGTGAAGGCGAAATTTGTTGGGGCGGGATGCACAGTTGGAAGCGGATGATTCAAATTCTTGAAATGGTTGACCGACCTCAAACGCTAGGTTTTCAAGCCGACATGGCGCATACGCTTCTTTACATGCTTGGTTACAATGCTCCCGAAGATAGAATTTTGCCGGAGAATTTTGATTGGGCGGACAAGGATACTTTTGATCGCGGATACCGAAAAATGACCAATGCGTTGCGTCATTGGACAGTGGATTTGCATATTGCACAAAATGACGCGACGGTTTTTGGTAGCGGGACACATGACAAAACGGGACGGCATTGTTTGCCCAAAGACCCCAAAGGCAAACTTGACATTGTGTATTATGCTGGTTTTTGGTTATCGGACGAGGACGGTTTGACGAAGCGGTTTAATCATATTTGTTGGGACGGCTGCATGTTCCCCAACGCAGTAATGACAACGCCCCAAACTTGGACTGACATCCTAGAAACAATGATCGCTGTCCGCAATAAATACGGTTGGAAATAAATCCCAAACCTTCGTGAACGGTTGCACAAAAAAATACGCGACATACCGAAACCGATATGAGTGGTGGGGTTCGCACCTGAGCAACCGTTTCATGTTGTTGCGTTTGCCTAACGCTCTGCGTTGTAGGTTTATACCGTAGCCGGTAGGGCGAAACTTATCACCCTACCGGCTACGGTATAAATCACTGAAACAAAATGCTTCTCTGGCGAAATCGCTGGCAAGAACGGTGACCACGCAAAGCAACCATTTATTTACTTCGCTGGTGGCGTATGTTAAATTGGAGAAGCTAAAGTTCGCCCACAAACTCAATCATTTTGCCCTAAAAGCAAAAATCTACCTAGCC
>JAIRWK010000236.1 GCA_031268995.1 Planctomycetaceae bacterium | reverse complement strand
CGAAGAAACAGTTTTTTTGCCCTGAAAGGGCGCAAGCATTAGCGTAGGGCAACGCCCTACGGAACATGCTCCGCGAAAAACATTGATTATACCGAAGCCGGTATGGGCGGTAGGCTTCGCCCTTGAACAACCGCTTCACGTTGTTACGCTTCCGTGTCCAGCTCCATGAATTTTAAAACAGCTTGAGTATAATTGTTTAATTGATTAAAAAGCCCAGATACGCGTCGTAGGGCGTTGCCCTACGCTAATGCAGATTGCCCTTTCAGGGTAGGGAAAATGTTCTGGGACAATTTCTTCATGGACATTACTACAGAGAGTGCGTAACATGAGTTTTAAATACGAAAATATACGTATTCAAAAAATTTATCTCTGTGAACTCTGTGTTCTCAGT
Organism: Planctomycetaceae bacterium; assembly: GCA_031268995.1. GTDB lineage: Bacteria > Planctomycetota > Planctomycetia > Pirellulales > Thermoguttaceae > WRKP01. The sequence goes on along the minus strand of JAIRWK010000236.1, from coordinate 4,975 downwards.
GGTTGATAAATAACCACAGAGGACACAGGGAACACAGAGGAGAATTTTAAATACGAAAATACACAAAAGAGTTGAAAATGAAATTTTCGTCTATTTCATCTATTTCGTACTCAAAAAATTTATCCCTGTGGACTCTGTGTTCTCTGTGGTTGATAAAAATTCTCTTGACTGAATAGTTACGAACTTTTTTCGTGCCTTTCGTGATGAAAAAAATTAACAAAATGCAAAAAAGATTTGATATAGAATTTCGGAAAAATTTAATTCGGTCGTTGAATATTCAATTTGATTCTGAATTGCCGGTTTCTGAACGGCGTGAGCAAATTGCGGAGTCGATACGTAACAATCAAGTTGTTGTGATTTGCGGCGAAACTGGGTCGGGGAAGTCAACACAGTTGCCGAAAATTTGTCTTGAGATTGGTCGCGGCGTGAATGGGATAATCGGACACACTCAACCGCGACGTATTGCGGCGCGTTCGGTTTCGGCGCGGATTGCGGACGAGTTGCAAACGCTGTTTGGGAATCTTGTTGGTTACAAGGTGCGGTTTGATGAAAAAATTGGTCAAGATATTTTGATCAAACTAATGACCGATGGAATTTTGCTCGCCGAATCTCAAACCGACCGACATTTCAAAAACTACGACACAATCATAATTGACGAAGCTCACGAACGCTCGCTCAATATTGATTTTTTACTCGGCATGATGAAACAAGTTTTGCCGGCACGCCAGGATTTAAAATTGATAATCACTTCGGCAACTATCGACGCGCAACGTTTCGCCGATCACTTTTTCGACCGCCGAATCAATCGCGGAAAACCAATACCGATTATCGAAGTTGCGGGCAGAGCGTATCCAATTGAAATTTTGTACGAAAATTATGACGAATCCGATTCCGATTCCAATTCCGATGATGACGACGATTTCAACAACACGGATTTTGATGAATCGGGCAACATGAATATTGCGGATTGGGGCAAGATCAAATCAGTTTCACGTGAAACTGATATTGCTGAAGTGTCGGCGATAATTTCGGCAATTAACAAATTGATGAAACATGGCGCGGGCGATATTCTTGTTTTTTTGCCGACTGAACGGGACATTATTGAGACGAAAAATATTTTGGATCGTAATCCTGTTTTGGTTGGTGATCGTTTTGGAAAAATGGAAGTTTTGCCCCTTTACTCAAGATTGCCCACAAACAGCCAACAACAAATTTTCAAAAAAACATCGCATCGCAAAATAATTCTTTCGACCAATGTTGCGGAATCTTCGCTTACGGTTCCGGGTATTCGTTATGTTGTGGACGCGGGCAAGGCAAGGATTAGCAGATATTCAACCAACACGCGAACACAACGTCTGCCAATCGAACCAATTTCACAAGCATCCGCCGACCAACGCGCGGGACGTTGCGGAAGAATCGGCGCGGGAATTTGCATCAGACTTTATTCGCAACAAGATTATCAGCAACGTCCGCGATACACCGTACCGGAAATTTTGCGCACCAATCTTGCGGCGGTAATTTTGCAAACCAAAGCTCTCAAACTTGGCGAAATTGAACGTTTCCCTTTTCTCGATCCGCCGCAATCGTCGGCAATCTCAGACGGCTACAAAACGCTGTTTGAAATCGGCGCAATTGACAAGCAAAATAATTTAACGCCGATAGGTTGGAAGTTGAGTCGATTTCCGGTTGATCCGCGAATTGGGAGGATGTTGATTGCGGCGGAGGAAAATGATGTTTTGTGTGAGATGTTGATAATTGCGGCGGTGCTTGAAATACAAGACCCGCGTGAACGACCGCGAGATAAACAAAATAAAGCCGACGCTGCGCACGAACAATTTCTTGACCAACAAAGCGATTTTATCGGCTATCTTAAACTTTGGGATTTTTACCAAAACATTAAAACAAAAACCTCAAACACAAGTTTACGCAAAGCATGTAAACAATATTTTCTCTCGTTCAACCGCATGAAAGAATGGAACGACATCCATCAACAATTGCAAATATTCGCCAAAGAAAACGGCATGAAAATTTCCGAACGAAACAAAAATCCCGATACTTTTTACGAACTATTGCACAAATCGATTTTGCTCGGTAATTTGTCCGGCATCGCGGAACGCAAAACAACTGTTGAATACGTTACGCCCGCAGTACGCGGCGGCAATAGTAAATTCGTAATATGGCCCGGCAGCGGAATACGAAAATTGTCCGCAACAACAACCGAAGATAATAACAACAATAATCGTATACCGAAGCCGGTATGGGCGGTAGGCTTCGCCCCTGAACAACCGCTTCGCGATGCTACGCTTGCGTGTTCAGCTTCAGGAATTTCAAAACAGCTTGAGTATAACGAAAATTCACAACCCGCCGAATCAAAACCAAAACACAAACAACAAAATCACGCTTTGCCGCAATGGTTAGTTGCGAATGAGCGGATTGAGACGGAGCGGCGTTATTTGCGGACGGCGGCGAAAATAAATCATAATTGGCTTGAGCCGCTTGCCGGGCATTTGCTCAAACGTGTTTATTCGGATGCGTATTGGGATCGTGAGAGTGGTTATGTTTGTGCTTTTGAGCAAGTTTCATTGTTTGGGTTTGTGATCGTTTCGAATCGGCGTGTGAATTATAGTACGATTGAACCTGAAATTGCAGGCAATATTTTTTTGCAATATGGTTTGGCAATGGACGAACTTGACTCGGATTTGGAATTTATCCAACACAATAATATGATAATCAATGAAGTGGGAAAATTGCAAGCGAAGTTAAGGCGACGGGATTTGTTGCGGTCGGATGATGTGATACACGATTTTTATAAATCAAGAATTCCGGCAAAATTGGTTTACGATGAACACTCGCTCAAAAAATGGTTCAATGCAACCAAACCTGATAATTTGTTGATGTCAATTTCTGATATTTCCGTAGAAGACGCGGATATGGATTTATTTCCCGATACGATCAGTGCGGACGGTTCGCATTGGTTCGATCTGAGTTATAAATTTTTTCCCGCCGACTCAGACGACGGAATAACGCTGATTGTCCAACGCGAAGAGTTACGGCAAATTGATCATTCGTTGATCGGTTGGCTTGTACCCGGATTGATTGAGAAAAAGGTAATCGCGATGTTGAAGTCGTTGCCGAAAGATATTCGCCGGCAAATTATCCCAATTCCAAACACGGCACGGTCAATAATTAAACGCCTCGAATTCGGTACAGGCGAAATTGAATCGCAACTCGCTCGCGAAATAAGTAAACTTGCGGGTCAAGCGGTTTCGGTGTCGGATTTCAAAATGGAATTATTGCCGATGGAGTTGCGGATGAATATTCGCGTGGTTGACGGTGCGGGCGAAATGTTGGGAGAAGGGCGTGATCTTGATTTGTTGCGGCGTGAATTTGGCGGCAGCAATACGGATGATGTAGTGTCGGTAAACGCCGATTCGGATTGGAATCGATCTGGTTTGACAAAATGGGATTTCGGAGATTTACCCGAATCGATTTCAATTGAACGCGGCAAAAAAACAATTAAAGCATTCCCGATGATTTGCGGCGATACGCTCTGTTTGACGGATTCGCCCGATAAAGCAGTCAACGAAAGCCGCAACGGAATCGCACGGCTGTTTTATATTTCGGTTAAACGCGAAATATTGTCGCAAATTAAATGGTTGCCGGACGCGGATAAATTGCGAATGTACGCGCGGCAAATACCGGATTTCGATTTTGAAAATGACACGGGCAATTTGGTTGCGGCGCGGGCGTTTCAAATTAACGATTTGCCCATACCGCGCAACGAAAATGAATACAACATACGAACACAAATTGCAAAAACGCGAATTATGATTTCGTTGCAAGAAACGTTTAAAGTAATCGTGCCGATGTTAAACGAATTTCACGGCGCGAAATTAGCAATCGAATCCGCCAAAAGTGAACGAACCCGCGAAGCACGCAAAGATGCCAAAAATAATTTGGCGCGATTGGTTGGTGTGGGATTTTTGGTTGGGACTGATTGGGAGATGTTGCGGGAGTATCCGCGATTTTTTAAGGCGGTACAATTGAGGTTCGAAAAATTGCGGTCGGGCAACGACGCAATTGATCAGGCAAGTATGCGCGAATTAGAGTTGTATCGTGAGCGTTATGAAGAGAGGTTGGAGTTGCACAAAGCCGCAGGAATTATTGACCCGCAATTAAATTTGTTCAAATTGATGATAGAGGAATACCGCGTCTCGTTGTTCGCACAACAACTAGGAACATCAATAAAAGTTTCCGCGCAACGATTAGAAAAACAATTTGAAAAAATAAAAAAATAAAAGGTAACCACTCGCGGGATTTTTTTATTCACCACGAAAGACACGAAAAATTTTTGTAACCATTCAGTTGATGAGATTTTTATCAACCACCGAGAACACAAAGTTCACAGAGATAGATTTTTTGACCACGAAAGAAAAGGAATATATGCTAAAGCTATTTCAAAATTCATGGGGCTGAACACGGAATCGCAACAACGTGAAACGGTTGTTCAATGGCGAAGTCTACCGCCCGTACCAGCTTCGGTATACAAAAAAATTTTTTTCAATTTTTTTGTATATTTTTGTGTTTAAAAATTTACCTCTGTGCTCTTTGTGTTCTCTGTGATTATTTAAAATCAACTGAATAGTTACATTACTTTTTCGGATTATTTTTTTCTGCATCTAATTCTTTTTGGATTTTGTCGGGCAATTTTATTCCGTTCATGCGACCGGCTTTGTAATTCCATGTTGATTTAATTTGATCAATGGTGATATTGGAAAGCACGCCGAAATCGCATTTGCTTATTACTGCTTCGGTAAAATTCACGTCCGTCAAGTCGCCCAAAAATTGACAACCGGTCAAATTAAAACGCGAAAGGTTTAAACCACGTAAAATCGAAACTCCGAATTTAATGTCCAAAAATTCCCTGTCTTCAAAATTTTTAGTTGTCCGCAATTGCTCAACCTCTATCTTTGTT
>JAIRWK010000228.1 GCA_031268995.1 Planctomycetaceae bacterium | reverse complement strand
TTTGTTTTTATCAAAAGAAACAAATTGAGCAACAGTCCGAAACCGGCGATTTTGCGATTCCCAATATCTAAAATTCTTGTAAGGAATTTTCAACTCCATCAAAATTTTAACCTTCTCCGTCTCAGGATATTTAGACTTACTAAACAACTCCAATAACTCACCATCCGCTCGAGGCTCAAGTGAATATAACTTGACAAGATGGGCGTGAGATTCTTTGAGAGATTTCTTTTGCCCTTCCATTAGTTCCTTTTGCAAAGTGTATTCTGTCATATCGTACATCCACTTATCATGTTTTTCTAGTGCCGTCTTGTATAACGCCCTGAATTTCAATAACTCTTGTTTTGTGTCCTCCGTCAACTCTTTTTTTGTTTCTAAAAGCATAAGTTCTGCAAATCTTATGGCACCGCTCCAACCTCCTATTTGCCATCTATACTCCTCCATTGGATCCTCAGGGCTATCTATAATGGAATCCACAAAAAAAGGATTATTTTTAGGGCAATCTCTGTCAATCGTCTCTTCGAAAAAATTTTGCAGTGTCATAATCGCTTTACTAATTGCTCGCCTTTTTGTAATTGCTTGTTGATGCGTAATACTACTTGAAAAATTTTTCTCAGCCATCGCACTGTCTCTCATAAATTCTGATAATTTAAAGTCAGCTAAATGTGATGTTGCAAAGAGTGCATTACGTACCTGCACACGATCAATATCTGCCCCCCATAACTTAGGATCATAAATTTTCTTTGACCTTATATGTTCAGCAAATTTATCAATATCAATCTTACCAAAAACGATGTTGATATCTTGTCCTTGCCGAATCGTAGGTACCCCTGAAAACTCCTCACTCAAGAGAACATTACCAAAGATAGAACCAAAAAGAAATATCATAACTACAATTCGTGTCAACCGCATTTTAACCTCCCCAAAATGAAAATACATACAATCCCACATCGGCACTATAAATGATGAGATTATCTCTATCATGGTTATTCAAAATTAGAAGTAGGGGCATCAAGGGATGCAGAGCCTATGGCATTGCCTTTATTCGCTGTCATCCTACCACTTTGTTCAATAATAGCATTTTGATCAATAGTTGAAAAATCCTGTACTTTGGTGTTGTCGTCGTGTTGATTTGTCCAATACGTCTGGGATATGCTCCAATTGAACGTACCATCAATAAAGCCAACGGGTGTTGTTATGCCATAACTGTTTTTACCATAATGCCCAAATATTATACCATCTTCACCCTCTTGTGTGTTGGGCTTACCTGAAAGATGGTGTATACCAGCAAGAATTCCAAATTTATTTCCAGTTTCCCTGTGATAAAAAAACCTTGCTTTGTCAACACAATGAATCCCACCAATACTACTTTCAATTCCCATAAGTTTTTGCTTAGCCATATCTACTTCTGCCTGCGACGAGTTTGGATTGTCAACAATCTCCCAGTAGGGTTGGCACATGCTTTTTACGTTATTGCAAACCAATGTAAAAAAACCTGAACCTGAATTACTAACTTTTCCGTCGTTTCCTGAATCACTACCCTCCATGTGGGTTAATTTACTAAACGAAACATCGCTCGGCAATAGATAATACGATTCCTTAATACCGGCTCCAGCGAGACCTCGTGTATGTTTCACGTTTGCAATTTTCACGGGGGTACCTATACCTATGTCTATTTTTATATATGAGCCTAATTCCATTCCTACGCCGCTTGGTTTAACGACTGACACATCTATGTTTCAGGTCCGTATTCTTTTCCGTTCGAATCTTTTGCCCATACTTTAATCGGTGCTGTACCGGCAATTTTACCCGCAACAACAGATTGATTATTAAGCGTAAATGGAGGCTGATCGACACCACTGTTCGATTCAGAGCGGCTGAAAACCAAGTCAGGATCGTTTATATTGATCTTTTTGACTTCCATCTTACCACTCTCTAGTATGCCAAGTTTAAACAAACTGTGTCCTGGGAAGTTGTCATCAGCTGACTCGATCCAAATTTTGAACTTTGCGTCTGTTACGTTCAAGTTAACCGTAACGGATGAAGAATATGGACCGAAATATGTAGGATTTCCTTGCGCGTCCTTAATAACAGAGCCATCCTTCTTCAATTTCGGAAAACGAATCTGTACTTCGTAGGTCAACCTAAAAACACCAACAACCGACGATTTGGCGGTAACGGTTGTCGAAATTGTTTCACCGGCAGTCCAAACTTGTGGCATCGGTAGCGGTTTGATCACGCTGTTATTGCTAGGTTCACACGTAACACTACTACTAAATTTCCATTCAGGAGTATCCGGCTTAATCTCCTCCAATACAGGCGGTTTACCATTATATTCGCCCATAAGTTTAAACGAACAACTAACATTTTTGGAGACTGTTACTAAATCAGGACTGTATGTTCCATCGTCCTGTTTTACCCGTGCGGTCAATACAACGTTTACTGCATTAACGTATTCGCATGTTACGAGAAAACCGAACATGACAAATAACGTTACAAAAAATCCTGATAGTTTTTGTGTGTAATTTCTTCTCATTTTTAAACTCCTCAAAAATTAAATTGGCTAATTGTTTTTACCGGACAAAACGACACTTCGGAAAATTCACGTCAAACGCAAAAATTTCTGCCGCGAATTTTCAATCGTTTCTGAACTGTAGAGCAGTGTAAATCTTTTATGAAAATAATACAACTACCCACTTGTCCGATTGAAAAAAATTAAAAAATTGCAAATAGGCAAAACCAAAAAAATAAAATTTCAAAAATCCACAGAGGTGCAATGTATTACATATTTACGGAACTGTATAATTTTTACGGTTTTGTTTGTTCGTTTGTTGATGGTTGTGGGGTTGTTTGTTCGCGAACGTATTTTATGTCTGCCTGACGTAAAATACGTAATCGGACAATAGTTTTTTTACCATTGGGTTTT
>JAIRWK010000226.1 GCA_031268995.1 Planctomycetaceae bacterium | reverse complement strand
CCAGTTCCCTCTTCTACGCATTTTAGGGCAATATCTTGACGAGTGTATAAAAATGGCGACGGTTTCAAAGTGATCTTTATAACCTTAGTTTTACCAGACAATATTTTTTCGTCTTCATTCACATTGGTACTGGCGCAACTACAAGACGGCATTATTTTGCGTAACACAATATTTGATTTTCCACGATTGGTCAATGTGAAAATACAACCCTGATTGTCCTCTGTACGAATTTGACCGAAATTATAATACAATCTGTCAAGCCATAACCGACCATCACCTATGGGAATTGGAAAACCTGCCGACTCACTGCTCAAAAACCACACCTCACCGAAACCAGCAGCTCTGATTTGAGATTCGGTCGCTAATATAATCGGTGACTCATGCCCATGAATCATCTGGTAATACAACTTACCATTTACTTCCAATGATCCCAACAATCCAAAGACATGACCGTTGCCATGAACAAGAACAAAACGCAACTTTTGGTCAACAGATGGCGGAACAAATCCCCTGAACATTTCATCAATGATGGTAACAACTTTGAAATCGCCACCGCCAGTTCTGGAGGCTTCGTCAAAATTGGATCGCAACGACACGGTATCTTTTGTAATCGTTGGATCCCCGTAAGGACACGCCCCCAACGCTGCCAGACCAAGTGATGCCGTGTATTGACAACAGTCACAATCAGAGACTTTACCTGAGTCTAAAAAAGCAATAAATGAAGGTGGCAACTGATTGTCCGCAGAAAAATACGACGATGACCGTTGCTTCGAACAACCTACGCCAACGGCGACAAAGCAACAAAAAAACAAAACTACACTGGTCTGGATAAAAATCTTTATACTATCTTGCCACATAACTAAACTACATCACTTCGACGGTTAATTTTGCTGATTTTAGTCGTAATCCAACACGAAAAACACCTACAGGATCTCCCACCTTTAAAACATATCCAAAACTCTTGCTATTTTCCCGACTCTGATAGCTGTCCGTGTTAAATTAGGCTATTTAATTAATTAAGTTCAGCATCAACTTGAGCGAATTTTCATTTTTTTGACAAATTTCGTGCGAATTTTTCCTTCTCATCGTCAAACGCTTTGTCCTGTAGGAGGAATCCGTTCCGTATAAGTGTTGTTGATAACTATTTTGCCGATTTAAGACAAAAGCAATTACCTAAAATCACAATATTACCACCCGCCCTGTAAAACCGGTAACATTGCAAGTTGGTACGCTTTCAAAAGACCTGCCACGAACAATACCGTCGCCGTCATAGTTCTCACGAACAACCAGCCAATGTTACTGCCACTTCCTAACAGATACCTCAGTGTTTTACTCTCTGACTCTTGCATAACACAAGTCCCTAAATGCTTTGTTTTCGAGAAAAATTCAAAAACCTCTTTTGCAAAAAACTACACAAAAATCAATCAGATCCTTCTAAATTCTGTTCCGCCTGCAAACCTATTCACTTCCAACACCACCGATGCGTCCACAAGTCACCAGACGATCAAGTCAAGAACCACGACGCAAGTTGTACTCGCGAATCATTATTCCGTCAATCGGGGGAAATCACTGGCAAGCTGGCTTGCAAAAAAACAGAAACTCACATTTTTCCAAACACGTAAATTTTCAAAACAGCCGGAAAAAATTTTGTAACTATTCAGTCGTTTAGTGGGGATTTATTTGGTTTGTCGAATACGTTTTTTATGACGTTTGTAACATTTTTTGCTCGTTTGCAAGCGGCCCCCAAGACGGAGCTGATTCTGGCGAATGTGGATGCGCCTTTTTGGGTACGGAATCCGCCGGAAACTTTCATTTTGACTTTGACGTTACGAAGTATCTCGTTCCGCTTGGTTGTTGTCAAACGGCACGTCAAAATCAGCCGCGAATCGCGTAATCTCCGTTTTGTAACCGATAAAACGCTCAAGCAAATTTCTCGCTTTGCTCTGTTTACGGTTCGGCGCACGAGGGCACTCCAACTCCGCACCAGCGAGTATCACATCATATTTGTCATAATATTGTCTCAGGTCAGAACCAGGCAACCCGACGAGTTTTTCGTGTCCGTCTTTTTTGTAACTATCGACAAGCTCCTTCATTTCACAGATCAACGCCTTCATCGCGGCTGCCCAATGTTGTCCGGTATTTTCAATAATGCCGTTCAATTCCCGTAACAAATTAGCACCGCATAACGCATAAAGACAATTTTCGTATTTGAAATAAGCCTTCCAGCAGTCATGAACTGCCGTGCCGGAAAAATATCGTAACACTCCGTTGGCATCTGTTCCTTCGGAACCGCGTTTCGGCGAAACAGTATTATACGTAAATTCGCTGTTACCGGCATTGTGAAGCCAATTATTTTGGGCATCAACCCGCATACCCGTTTCGTCAACATGTAACACTTTCGACTTTTTCAGAGAACCCGCGATGTGTTCCAATGTCGGAGTGCAATTGTCGGAACATTTATTGATGATATTGGCAACCGTGCCGGTGCTGATTGGCACGCCAAGAACACGGGCAAGCAGTTTGGATGTTTTATCCATGCTGACGTTGGCGTACTGGTTGACCGCCGGGTTTCTTGCCGCTCGGTTCACGCGATGACTTGGGTTTATCATGAGGGTCAGAGGACGGTGGAACAGAACTGTTAGAACTATTCATGCCAAGACGTGCATCAAGCTCCGCAATTCGTAAAGCCATCCGATTAATGACGGCAAACAATTGCTCTATTAACTCCGAATCCGAAATATCACCAAAATCCGCTCGATCCATCACAAAAGAATAATAAATTCAGAAAACCATGTCAACACCAAATGTCAAAAAAAATCAGGGCAACTGAATAGTTACTCCAGATTTAAGAAATTTTTTTTAGCACGCAGACGACACAGATTCGGGAAGATATTCGCAAGATTCAGAATATAAATATATATCGTAGCCGGTAGGGCGATAGGCTTCGCCCTTGAGCAACCGCTTCACGTTGTTGCGCTCGCCTAACGCTCTGCGTTGTAGGTTTACCGCAGCTTCGGGAATTTCAAAACAGCTTGAGTATATAATCTGATCTTGCGAATATCCCAAAAAAATCTGCGCTATCTGCGTGCTAATATTTTTATCTTTGTGTTAATATTTTTTTGTCGGGCAATTTTTTGATTGTTGGGGTGAGATTCTTCTTGTTGTTGGGATTGGGATTTGTTTTTTTCCGCTGAGGTATGAGCCGGTTAGGGAATTTTTTTGTTTTAGGATTTGTTCTGGTGTTCCTTGTGCAATGATTTCTCCACCGTTTCGTCCTGCGTTGAGTCCGAAATCCAAGACCTGATCCGCTCCAAGTATCACATCCTTGTCATGCTCAACAACAATTAACGTGTTGCCTAAATCCCTCAACTTTCTTAACGCATCAATTAACCGCCGATTGTCTCGCGGGTGCAAACCAATCGTCGGCTCATCCAACACATACAACACTCCAACAAGACCACTTCCAATTTGTGCCGCTAACCTTATTCGTTGTGTTTCGCCGCCGGACAACGTCGGCGCAGTTCGCGATAACGTTAAATAATCCAAACCAACATTGACCAAAAAATCAAGCCTGTTGATCACCTCAACCAATAAATCACCCGCAACTTGACGCTCAACATCCGATAACTGCCAACCCCGAATAATCGCCGCTAACTTGCCCAACGGAAATCTGCAAATCTGATCCATCGTATAACCCATCAACCGCACCGCCGATACATCATCACGTAACTTGCTGCCCATACAAACTCCACACTCAACCTCACTTACAACCACATCATCCTTGCCCCGCAAAAACGGCACAAGCCTGTTCGCCTCCTCCACCGCCGAATAAAGCCCCTTAAAACGAAAAGAAAACTCCGGCAAAAACACATCGCCGCCAATAATATTTTTGTCATTTTTTTCATTGATTTTTCTTTTGTTTGTTTTGGCTTTTGGCGTGACTTTTTCGCCGGATTCGTTGTTTGTGTTTTTGTTGATTGCAAGCGTTTCCGATTTGACGTTAAATTCTTGATCGCCTGTTCCGTGATAAATCAGTCTTCGGTGTCTTGCGTCGAGTTGTTCAAATGGCATGTCGAGTGGTATTCCGGTTTCTTTGGCAAAAGCGTTTAGCATTGCGCCGCCAATAATTGATTCGGCGTTGGGTAACAATTTCACCGCGCCTTCCAATAACGTCAACTTCGGATCACTCAAAAATAATTTCGGGTCTGCGCCGTGTTGCACTCCCAAACCTTCGCAACTTGGACACCAACCCAACGGCGAATTAGCCGAAAAATGATTAGGCGTAAGCCGCTCAAAACTACGCCCGCAACGCTCACACGCCAAATGTTGACTATGCACCCAACGCCGCCAGCGCGATTCCGCAATACTTTCATCAACCTCTATCACATGCACAACACCACGACCAATCGACAACGCACTTTCAACACTGTCCGCAATTCGCATTCTACCCGATTGATCCTCACGCAACACAACACGATCCACAACCAACTCCACATCATGCCGCCGCCGCCTGTCAATTACCGGCAATTTGCCAACATCATCAAGCAAATACATCACACTGTCAATTCGCACACGGCTAAATCCTTCTTGACGAAATCGTTTCCAAATTTCATCATAAATTTGACCAACCTCAACATCTATCGGCGCAGCAATAATCAAACGTTCCGCAATCGGTGTTGACATTATTTTTGCAATAATTTCGTCAAGCGTTTGCGTGCCGACAGGAATATTACATTCAGGACAATACGACACACCAAGCCGCGCAAATAACACTCGCAAATAATCTTGTATCTCTGTTATTGTACCGACGGTGCTGCGCGGCGAATGCGATGCCGCCTTTTGCTCAATTGCTATCGCAGGAGATAAGCCGTCAATATGCTCAACTCGCGGCTTCTGCAATTGACCAATAAATTGACGCGCGTAACTCGACAAACTTTCAACATAACGCCGCTGCCCTTCCGCGTAAATTGTATCCATTGCAAGCGACGATTTACCACTGCCGCTTGGTCCTGAACAGATTGTCATTTGGTCTCGTTGAATTTCGACTGATATATTTTTGAGGTTGTGTTCGGAGGCGTTGCGGACAATTATTTTGTTGCTTTTTTGTGTTGGCGGTTGTTGCGAATTTTTGTTATTGGTTGTCGATGGGCAAACGGATTTGTCCGAACCGGAAATATTGCCGAAATATTTTTTCAACGCTTTGCCCGTGTAAGATTTTTCGCATTGTACAATTTGCTCCGGCGTTCCGACCGCAACAATTTCCCCGCCGGCTTCTCCGCCCTCAAGACCAAGATCAATAACCCAATCCGCCGTCTTGATAACATCCAAATTATGCTCAACAACAAGAACCGTATTGCCCGCTTCAACAAACTCATGCAACACGCCAAGCAATAATTTTATATCCGCAAAATGCAAACCTGTTGTCGGTTCGTCTAACAAATATAGCGTTTTGCCGGTACTTTTTTTGACGAGTTCTTTTGCTAATTTTATTCGTTGCGCTTCGCCGCCGGACAATGTTGGCGAAGGTTGCCCTAACTTCATGTAGCCAAGACCAACACGACCCAACATCAATAAATAATGCCGTATCTTCGGATGATTTTCAAAATGCTCAATCGCCTCCTCAACATCCATGTTCAAAACTTGATCAATCGACTTGCCTTTGTAACGAATCGCTAACGTCTCATGATTAAAACGCCGTCCTTGACACGCCGAACAAGTTACATAAACATCCGCAAGAAAATCCATCTCCAACTTCAACGTACCACGCCCCTCACAAACCTCACATCGCCCGCCGCGAACATTGAAACTGAAACGCCCCGGTCCATAACCTTTCATTTTCGATTCGGGAATTTCGGCAAAAAGAGTACGGATTTCGTCAAAGACTTTAATGTATGTTGCGGGATTGGAATGCGAACCGCGACCGATGGGAGATTGATCAATGTCGATCATTTTGTCAAGCCGTTCAATCCCTTCGATTTTGCGATGAACACCCGGATTGCCGTAACCGTGATTCAAATCACGATTCAACCCTTCAACAAGAATGTCGTTGATCAAAGAACTCTTTCCCGAACCGCTTACACCAGTTACACAAACAAAAGCACCAAGCGGAATCTCAACATCAATATTTTTCAAATTGTTATGCTCCGCACCATAGATCACAATCTTTCGCTTCGGTAAAATCGGACGGCGTTGTTCTGGAATTGGTATTGATTCCTCGCCCGTCAAATACTTCAATGTGAGCGATTCCGAATTAGCGCAACGACAATTACAATCAACCGTCGGCTTTGTTTTTGAACGGTTGTTTTGCGCTGCTGTTTTTGCCGGATGGGGCAACAAATAGCTTTGATGAATTTTGTCATTGCCCAAAATATTCGCAACAACATTGCCGCCGTGAACTCCGGGACCGGGACCGAAATCAACAAGCATGTCCGCCGCCCGCATTGTGTCTTCGTCATGCTCGACAACAATTACCGTGTTGCCGAGATCGCGTAATTTTGCAAGCGTTGCCAACAAACGATCATTGTCGCGTGGATGCAATCCGATTGACGGTTCGTCCAAAATATATAACACGCCAACTAACCCGCTGCCGATCTGACTTGCCAACCTGATTCGTTGCATTTCGCCGCCCGAAAGCGTCGGCGCACCACGCCCAAGCGTCAAATACTCAAGCCCAACATTGACAAGAAAACCAAGCCGACTGCGTATCTCCTTCAACGCTTCCGCCGCAATTTTATTGCCCGTCGCCGACAATAATAAGCCGGAAAAGAATTTTTGTAACGAATTTATCGGCAAATTACACAATTGCGGCAATGATAATTTTTTCTCGGCAAATTCGTCCGAAATAGTTTCCAATTTAAACGACCGCGCTTGTTCGTTCAATCGTTCTCCGTGACAATGATTACATTTCATTGTCCGCATATATTTTTCCATTTCGAGTCGTTGAGATTTATTTTTTGTTGCGCTATATTGAATTCGCATTTGCGGAATGATTCCTTTGAATTGTCCGCCCCACGTATGACCTTCAGAGCCGGTATGCCAAGTATAAGTAACTTGTGCATTACCCGTTCCCCAAAGCAATGCGTTACAAACGTTGGCATCCAATTCTTCCCACGCGGTTTCAAGAATTGTTTGCGGCGAAACATCATGAATCTTGCCCAACGTCTCCGCAATCCCTTGAAATATATGCCGGTTCCAACGCCCAAGATCACGCCATTTGCCGATGGGAATAATGCAACCTTGCTGAAACGATTTCGATTTGTCCGGAATTAACAGATCGGGATCAAACGAATGAATTTCGCCGATTCCGTAACATTCGGCGCACATTCCGCGCGGCGTATTAAAGCTGAACAGTTGCGGGCTTGGCGGTTCAAAACTGATATTGCAATCGGTACACGCATAATTTGCCGAGAGAGATAAAAGGACGGATTGATTTTGCGCAACAGAAAAAGAATCTTGTAACGAATCTTGTTCGGTTTGCGGCGATTCTGTTATTTTTTGTTTTGATTTAGGTTGACGTTTAGTTTTTTGGTTTTGTTCTGCGTTCTGTTCGTCGGCAGGCAAATCAATAACATCATTGACAACAATTATATGACCACCGCCAATCGCCAAAGCATGCTCAACAGACTCCGCAAGCCTACTACGCCCCGACACGCCCGTTTGAACAAGCCGATCAATAATCACTTCAATATCATGACGCATGTTACGGTCAAGTTTCAAATCATCATGCAAACGCACAACTTGACCGTCAACTCTTGCCCGCGTGTAACCTTGACGAATTAAATCTGCGAACAATTCCTTAAATTCACCTTTTTGCCCGCGAACAACCGGAGACAAAATCAACAGATGCGTATTTTCTGCAATTGTTTCGATTTGGTCAATAATTTGTTGTCGAGTTTGTGCGGAGATAGGTTTATTGCATTGCGGACAATAGCCGGTTGCGACACGTGCAAAAAGAACGCGGAGAAAATCATAAATTTCCGTTATTGTTCCAACAGTACTGCGAGTGCTTTGACCGCCGGATTTTTGCGAGATGGAAATAGACGGACTCAACCCGCTAATTTGATCAACATCAGGCTTAGGCAATTGCCCCAAAAATTGCCGCGCGTAACTTGACAAACTCTCAACATAACGCCGTTGCCCTTCCGCGTAAAGCGTATCAAACGCCAACGAACTCTTCCCCGAACCACTAACACCCGTAAAACAAATCAACTTGTTTCGCGGCAAAACAAGATCAACATCACACAAATTATGCTCACGCGCACCATTGATAACAATATCTGACATCTGTAAATATACTAAAGAAGATTCCCCAAAAAAACTAATTTTAAAACTAAACAACCACATCGTAGAGACGCACCATTGCGGTCGCCCCGATGCGGGAATACCGAAGCCGGTATGGGCGGTAGGCTTCGCCCCTGAACAACCGCTTCGTGATGCTACGCTTACGTGTTCAACTTCGGGAATTTTAAAACAGCTTGAGCATGTACCGAAGCCGGTACACTTCATTAAACCGGACTACCATAAGAACAATATAAACGAAACAATAAATAACTCAATGAGGTATACTGAAGCTACTATGAAATTCATCTTTTCAAGACAGGATTACAGGATCGTCAGGATATAACAAAACCCTGTCAATCCTGTAATCCTGCCAAAAAAAATAAAAACTGAATTTCACAGTGCGACGAGTACAACGAGGTTCGCGTTTTGGAGATTTGTGCCAAAGCCTATCGCCTATACCGGCTTCGGTATATTGTGTTAATTTTTTATGTGTTCTTTTAACGGCGGGTTAGCTTCAAGTAATTTTTCATGTCCGAGATTCATCATATATTGCCACATTGTGTCTTGTTGTAAGTCCCATTGGTTTAGCCGCCACTTAAACGAATCTGCAAGTTTTTTAATATCTTCAGGTGCATTTTCTTCTTGTGCAGCCCGTACTGCCGCGACATAAACCGCAATACGGTATTTCCATTGTAAATCAATTGTATCTTCGTTTGCCCATTTTTTGTCGAGTGTATCCCATAGTTCTAACAATAAATCGCTCTCTGCATCTTCAAAAAATTCGGGAAACTTTGGCGGTTGGTATTGAGCGTGCAATTTTGGTATTCGAAAATTTGTGTCTTCGGTAGGTTTACCGTGTATTTGTTGTACAAAAATTCCAGACATGATCGTGTTGAAACCGTAATTACGATCAATTTTGACAAGATATTTAGCTGGTCCATTGACAATAAATTGCTTATAAGTTCCATGCCAAAAATCTTTCACACGCGTTTTGACAAGCGGCGCAACTTTTGCGGTTTGTGATTCTGCATATTCGCCCAAAACATGACGGTCTGAATCAATT
Source organism: Planctomycetaceae bacterium (assembly GCA_031268995.1). Taxonomy (GTDB): domain Bacteria; phylum Planctomycetota; class Planctomycetia; order Pirellulales; family Thermoguttaceae; genus WRKP01. Next base: position 2,111 of record JAIRWK010000226.1, on the reverse strand, counting down.
ACACTGCAACCTTTCTCTGACGGATAAATTTCAATCAGATAATCTCTGAAACGGTTATTGTGAGCCATCCCATCCATGTTTACAAAATACATTCCAAGCCGAAACACTCCAGCATGCTTAATCTCCAAAACATACCACAAATCAGGACCATCTTTTGACCATGCGTAAGCCTCGCCGTGATCATCCCATTCGGAAAACCGACGGTGACCATTGAGCGGATCATAAAGTGCGCGCAAATCACCCGTCTTAATTTTATAAACCCAACGCCGCAAATCATCTCCCTTACTATGATTCGGTCCTATAAATCCTGTTACGTCATAGAAATCGCGGCTATGATAAACGTACCGGTCTAACGGCGCGGACATTGCACAAAGTATTCCCCATTCGTTTGAAATCCTACCCAACCAATTACCTCTAGTTTTCCAATCATCAGACCAATATGCGGCGTAAGTTGCCGGTAATTTTTTTGTTTTTGACGCGAGTGTGTAAGATAATTTTTGTAGTTCGTCGAGAGTTAATGCCTTTTGCGGAGATGGCAAATTTACTATTTTTTCAGAGCTTTCGGCGGCAATATTGCTTTGATTATCTTGTTCAATTTTCGTTTCGGAAATAGTTGCGTCTGCTTTTTGTAAACTAATTATTCCGCCGCCGTAAGAACCGACCAAATATTGTCCGTTTGGCAGTGGGCAAATTGCGGTTACGTAATTATCGGGTAAGCCTGCGGATTTATTGTTACAAAAAATGCGACCACCGGAATTCGGGTTGAAAATTACGAGTCCTTTTATTCGTGTGCCGTAAATTATATTTCCATCGTCGTCTTCGACTAGCGATGTAATGTAATCTTCAGGTAACAACGTATCAACGACTTCTGGCGGTGCTTGTTTAAAATCTTTTGGTGCGCCGCCGTAGAGACCGCGTATTTTGTCAGCGTAATCTTTACCACGCTGGTAGTTGATTTGTGTAAAGTCGTTATTTGATCTTACGATACCGGCAGAGGTTGCAATCCAGATTTGTTGGTCTTTATCAATGGTATTTTTTGTAACGATAATGTCGTTGATCTGATTTGACGGCAAACCTTGACCAGCCCAAACTAGCGGAACGGAACTACGTTTATCGGCACCGAATCGATTTGGCGCGAATATATTTCTTGCGTGTTTATATTCGCCTTTTTTGTCGCGGTTAAAAATTGACAAGCCGTAACATTGTGTTCCGACGATCAGTGTCCCATCGTTTTTAAATGCGATAGCTTCAATTTGGGATTCGGGCAAACCGTCGGCTTTGGTGAAGTGTTGCCATGTATCTTGTTGTTGGCGGTAACGAGTTATTCCGGCGGAGGTTGCAATCCAGACATCGCCGTCAACAGGACAAATTTCTATATCAAAAATACGCTCGCCAATCGGACCATCAACAACATCGTATGATGTCAATTTATTGTTACAAAAAATAGTAACACCAGCATCCAAATGACCAATCCATAATCGACCAACTTTATCGGTTGTGAGCGCGTAGGCGTTGTTATCGGGGATACGGTCAGTGATTTTGTTCGGGTCATAAACTTTTTTACTGAAATGTGTAGGGTCTTTGTTCTGCTCATAATGAACAACGCCATCAGTTTCCGTACCAACCCATGCGCCGCCGTTACCATCAGGAATTATTGCAACAATAAATCGTGTATCAATACCTTTCAGTTTTGTTGCCTTATAAGTTGGTGGTTCCGGCTTGTTGGTATCAACTTTATTTTGCGCAACAGAAATACTAAAACTAATCGTATTCAAAAAAATAAATACCAATACACAATAAAAATTTTTCACTTTTTTCATATTCTCTTTCATTTGTTAATTTGGTAACAGTTCATTGGGGAGTATTAACCACAGAGGACACTGAGAGTACAGAGGGGAAAATTTAACCACGAAAAACATCCCTCCCTGTGAACTCTGTGTTCTCTGTGATTATAAACATTCATGTAAAACATCAAACCGCAGATATGCAACATTTACGGTTTTGTTTGTTCGTTTGTTGATGGTTGTGGGGTTGTTTGTTCGCGAACGTATTTTATGTCTGCCTGACGTAAAATACGTAATCGGACAATAGTTTTTTTACCATTGGGTTTT
>JAIRWK010000206.1 GCA_031268995.1 Planctomycetaceae bacterium | reverse complement strand
GTTTCCCTATTCAACCCAAACCTAACCGCTTTCGGCTATTTTTAGGGCATTTTTACACAAAAAGTCCTGTTTTGAGGTGCATTTTCACCCAATTTTTACCCGGGTGCGTAACATGAGATTGTAATCACATTGCGTCCCATACGGGACGCGAAATATTTTTGACATTATTTTCTACCAACATATTGTCCCTAACGGGACAGGATCACCAATTATTTATACCGTAGCCGGTAAGGCGATAGGCTTCGCCCCTGAGTAACCGTTTCACGTTGTTGCGTTTGCGTGTTCAGCTTCAGGAATTTTAAAACAGCTTGAGTCTTCATAATCTCGCCCCTGCGGGGCTTTGTGTTTTTTGGCATCCGCTCCGGCAGTTGCGCTTCGCCATACCGCCGGTTATGCACATCATGCCCCATGCGGAACTAAGGAAAATATTCGCCTGTTAAATTCAAGGAAGGTTCTAAAAACCACCTGTAACGGAAGCGTCCCGCTTCCGATTTCGTCAACGGGGACGCTACCGTTACAGAACTAAAATGAGTTTTTTAAAAATTCCCTTTTAGAAATTCTCTTGAGTATATTATTTTTCAAGTTATTATTCTCAATGTTTGGTTTGCCATTGATTTTGTAACTTCGATTGCGCCTAGGTTTGCTTCGTAAGTGCGTCCTGATTCGATGGCATCAGTGAATTCGGTGATTAGGTTTATTCTTGGCAAATTCAGGAAACCTTGTTCATCAGCGTCGGGATGATTCGGTGCATACTTCCGCAACGGCGGCAATTCATCGCGTTCAATCGACTTGACAAAAACACCTGCGGAACCATTGGGACCTTTTGAGTTATCCTCTTGAAAAATAACGTATCGTGGGTCGTATGGTTTAAGTTCACCAAATTCGTTACGTCTGGTTGTAATGTTTGCCATATTGCTGGCAAGAGCGGTCATACGAATTCGTTGGGCAACGAGACCGCTTGTACTTATATCCATAATTTTCAACATAAAACCTCCATATATACTGAAGCCAATATAAAATTTCCTAAACTACATCAAGTAACCAACACCCACGCGAAGAATAACAATTTAATTAAAACGAAACAAGATCAATTTATAACAATTCAGAAGAAATTCCAGTGAGAATTTAAATCGGCACGCAGATGACGCAGATTAGAGGAGATATTCGCAAGATCAGAAAGCAAATCATATCCGCGACTATCCTTAATATACTGAAGCTACTTTAAAATTCCTGAAGTTGAACACGCAAGCGCAACAACATAAAGCGGTTGTTCAATGGCGAAGCCTATCGCCTTACCGGCTACGGTATATCTGCGTTATCTGCGTGCTGATTTTTTACGAGAGACATGAAGTGATTGTTCAAGGCTTATCGTAGTGCGGTTGTTTCGGGGTAGTTGAACATTAGGTTGAAGTTTTGTACGGCTGCGCCTGATGCGCCTTTTATTAGATTATCTATTACGGAAATTGTAATCACGCGATTGCCAACTACATCAGCTGTTAAATGAACATAATTCGTACCCGCAACATCTTTTGTACCCGGAAGATGACCAACCACTTTGATAAACGGTTCTTTGGCGTAAAACATTCGCAGTAATTCGAGGATATTTGTTTTAGTCGAGTTTTGTGATTTTAGCAATGAATATGTTGTGGTTAATATTCCTCGATTCATGGGAGTCAAGTGTGGTGAGAATATTACGGTTGTTTGTTTTCCGGTGCCGATAGAGATTATTTGTTCAATTTCCGGCGTGTGCCGATGTGTTCCGATGCCGTAAGCTGCAATATTTTCGTTGCATTCGCAGTAGAGGGAATCTAATTTTACAGACCGTCCTCTGCCGGACACACCGCTTTTTGAGTCAATTATAATATCTGTTGACTCGACAACATTTGACTTGATGAGCGGCACCAATGGTAAAATTGCCGAAGTTGGATAGCAACCCGGATTCGCTACTAAATTTGCTTCTGTTATCCGTTGTCTGAAAAGTTCCGGCAAACCGTAAACTACATTGCCCAAACGGTCGGGATCGGGGTGTGGTTCGGAATACCACATTTGAAATTTCTCCGGCGAATTAAGCCGATAATCCGCACTAAGATCAATTACCTTGACCCCATGCGCTAACAACTCCGGCGCAACCTTCGCAGATGCCGTATGCGGCAGACAACTAAATACACAATCACAACGCGACACAACATCACTTGACGAAAGATGCTCAAGCGGAAGCTCAAGCAAACCCGAAAGAGACGGATGAACCTGACTAATCATACGCCTATCCTCGCGACTCGTAACCGCAACTATCTCAACATCAGGATGACGCAACAATATTTTAATAAGCTCCAACGCAGTATAACCCGTTGCCCCAAGTATAATTATTCGTGTTTTTGACATTGTAAATTCTATAAAATTATTGCTACCCGCTCGCGGGCATTTTGTATGACAAACCGGCTTTGGTACATACTCAAGCTGTTTTAAAATTCCTGAAGCTGCGAGAAACCTACAACGCAGAGCGTTAGGCAAGCGCAACAACATGAAGTGGTTGTTAAAGGGCGAAGCCTATCGCCCTACCGGCTACGGTATAACGAGGGAGCGGAAATTGTAGTTGTTTATTTCGTTTATGGAATACCCCTGTTTTTGATCAAATTGAATAGGAATGCGATGCGGTCTGAATCGTTGTTATAATTTGAACCGTATGTTTGATCGATAAGCGAGTCCAATTCATGATGTAATTTTGACAATATCGACGGCATTTTGAGCGGGTCATATAATTCGGCAATTGATTTGTCCGCGAACATTTCGCGCGTGTTCAAAATATCTTGTGCGGTTTTTTCTATTTTTTTTAATAATTTTTCTTGCGGTTTATTTGGAAAAGGAAAATTATTGTAAACAACCGAAGCCGAATACCGATACCGCATTTCAAGCCTGCCGCAAACATATCGCATCCATACGTTGTGCATTCGTGAAGAAAGAATTGCGAAAAGATAAAGCGTTCCGTTCGGCACAACCAAACAAGCATTGCTCGCAATTACGTTGCCCGACATAAAACCTATCGGCAAATATTCGCGTTTCTCTGACGAAACGGCGGGAATAATTATGTAACTGCTATCGTTGTGCGAAACGAACGCAAACCGCGAAGGTTCCGCCGATAATTCACGCGTTTTACGTCTTGAGCTATTCGCACGAAACTTTTTCACCAACTCCAAACGTTGCGCAATAAACTGATAACTCAAAAACTCATTTGTATCCACATCTTTAAGCCACAAACAATATCGTGGAATATTATTTATAAACTCATGCCCGCCAACATAACGCCTGATAAACTTCCCAACCTCCGGCTCACAACTAACCACTTGTTCGCGTTCCTCCGCCGTCAATAACAAAAAGCCGCCGTCTATCGGTTGGTTGCCGAAATTTATTTTTGGCACATCGCAAATCGGTAACACCCTGCTGCTAATAAAAACATCTTCCGCCGCTGCCAAATATGCGTTGATATATTTAACATATATTTCTTTTGCGGTGTTACCGGAATTTTCGTACAAAAATAATCGCTTTGTCCGCCGTTCATTCACACCAAATCCGACAATCACACAATACACTGCCGCTTCACTACTTCCGCCGCTGAACCATTTGAACGTTTGGTGGGCAAAATTGATTTTCACGCCGTCTTTTTCCATTAACTCACGCCATAAAATCGCCACTTGCTCGCCTTGACAAATACTATTGGTCGAAACAAAAGCAACCTCAATTTTGGTTCCGCGAATAAACACCGCCGCCTTTTTAAACCACGCTGTAACATAATCAAGCTCACGGCATTTATTCATCTTGCAAAATTCACGCGACAACTCGAATTTTTGTTGCGCATTCATTAACCGCGCACCCAAAAAAGGCGGATTGCCGAGAATATAACTCAATTCATTTTGCGCAACAATATCTCCCCAATCAATATCAAAAGCATTTCCGTTATAAATCAAAATTGAATCACCGAATGAAATATTTGGAAAATCTTGCCCGAACATTTGACGCATGTATTCGTTCATCCGATTGCCCATCAAATACATCGCAATTCGGACAATCTTCGACGCAAATTCAGATACCTCAATTCCGTAAAATTGATTGATAGTAACTTTAATTTGTCCGCTAATATTTAGTTGCGGATTCATCGCCGATAATTCGCGTAAAACCCCTGCCTCAATTAGCCTTAACTCTCGATAACAAATAACTAAAAAGTTACCGCAACCACACGCAGGATCAAGAAATTTTAACCGCGAAATTTTGTCATGAAATTCGGTCAAACGTTTTTTGCGAATTTCCGGCGCGAGTTTTTTGTAACGATAAAATTCTTTCCAAAGATCGTCCAAAAAAAGCGGTTTGATCAATTTGAGAATATTTTCTTCGTTTGTATAATGTACGCCGAGTTCACGCCGTTTATTGTCGTTTATCATATTTTGAAACACCTCGCCGAAAATCTCTGGCGAAACCTTGCCCCACTCAATAAAACAACATTCAATCAAAACCTCACGTACTCCCGCCAAAAGCTCCACACATTCAAATCGCTCGCCAAAAAGATCACTGCCAATATGCGGAAATTTATTTAACGTGCGATCAATTATTTTGGCGCGTTTTGAATGAGACGTATTTAACGTTTCAAAAATTACGTTGAGATGCAGCGCAAGATTTTTACCGTTGGAATCAGTGTTTTGTAAAATATAATTGGCAAATAAACCTGACTCAAAAATTCCAGAAACTTCCGCAAAAAAACAGAATAATATTCGTAAAATATAAACATCCGGCAATCGCAAATCCGAAACTGATTCACACAACATATCCCGCAATCGCCGCATCTTTCCAGCAGCCTCAATATAAATCTCGGACATCTTTTAAATGTTATACCGGCTACGGTATATTACCATTTATACCAAAGCTACTTTGAAATTCCTGAAGCTGAACACGGAAACACAACAACGTGAAGTGGTTGTTCAAGGGCGAAGCCTATCGCCCTACCGGCTACGGTATATTCACGTCTAATGTTGCGATATAGTCGTCGAAGGTTTCGGCGCGGCGGATCATTTTGACGTTGCCCGATTCTTCAAGTAATAATTCGGCGCAACGTAATTTTCCGTTGTATTGGAATCCCATTGAGTAACCGTGCGCGCCGGCATCGTGTATTGCAAGCAAATCGCCAATTTCCAAAACCGGTAACATACGCTCAACCGCAAATTTATCACAGTTTTCACAAAGCGAACCAACTACATCAACCTTTTCTTCGCTACGATTTTTTGAATCGGATTTGGAGATGGTGCTTATGTGATGATAAGCACCATACATGCCAGGTCGCATAAGATTTGCCATTGAAGCATCAACACCAATGTACGTTCTGTAAATATCCTTTCGATGAATTACCCGCGTAACCAACACGCCGGCTTCCGCCGCAACAAGCCGACCCGACTCCGTAAAAATAGCAAATTGCACAGCATGATCACCAGCACTAAACTTCGCATACTCCGCACGAATCAATTGACCAAGCCTGACCAAATCAAGCGGCTCCTGATCAGGTTTATAAGCAACACCAAAACCACCGCCCATGTTGACAAAACTAATGTCAACTCCAACCTGCAACTCAATCGCTTTGACCAGATCAAATAATAACTCAGCAGTTGTCGTAAAAAAATCTTCATTCAATAAATTCGACGCAACCATTGTATGCAATCCGAATCGTTTAACGCTTTTTGATTTCGCCGCCGCAAACGCGTCAAATATTTGCGGTGTTGTCAAACCATATTTTGCCTCAACCGGATTGCCGATCACACTTGCAACTTCACGCAACTCACCCGGGTTCCACCGAAAACAAATAACCTCCGGCAATCCGGCACAATCCTCTAAAACTTGTAAATCAGTAATATCGTCAAGATTGATAATCGCGTTCAATTCCTTTGCTTTCACGTATTCCGCCGCCGGTGTGTCATTGGACGTAAACATAATATCCGCGCCGGAAACACCAAGCCGTTCGCAAATCTGTAACTCAGGAAGACTCGAACAATCAAAACCAAGCCCTTCACTTTGAAGTATTTTCAACAGTTCAGGATTCGGATTCGCTTTCACCGCAAAATACTCTTTATAACCATTATTCCAAGAAAATGCCTGATTAAAAAGTTTCGCATTTTTCCGAAGTGTTTTTTCATCGTAAAGATAAAACGGTGTCGGATATTCGTCCGCAAGCGACCTAATAAATTCATCGCTGAATATGAGTTTTTTTTCCATAATTTTTGTTACAATTATTATACTCAAGCTGTTTTAAAATTCCCAAAGCTGAACACGCAAGCTCAACAACGTGAAGCGGTTGTTCAAGGGCGAAGCCTATCACCCTACCGGTTACGGTATACATTAAATTCAATTTTCCCAAAACCAAACGCGAAATCATGACAACATAAAGCAGTTGCCCAATTGCAAAACCTACCGTCTCACACCGGACACGGTATAGTATAACCACAATGACTGATAGGCATAGTGGGTATATTGATTATCTGTAACGATTCGCCTGATCACAAAAGTCCTCATTAATAAGAAGTTCTAAAAACCTACATTTTTTGTAACTATTCAGTAGCCTAAAAAGATTTATACTAAAGGAGTTAAATCCTATTACCGATTTGTTGTAAATTTAACGATCAAATCCATAATTGCTTAAATATTAGCAGCTTAGGT
>JAIRWK010000095.1 GCA_031268995.1 Planctomycetaceae bacterium | reverse complement strand
GTTAATCTCAAAGATCAGGATGGAGACTTGTTTTATGACAAGTTGAGTTTTTTGTTTTTTCAGATGCCCTTGTTCACCAAAACCGAAACTGAACTTCAATCCCGTAAGGACAAATGGTTCTATTTCCTTAGGAATCTTGAAAACTTTGATGCCATTCCGCGTATTCTCAAAGAACCTCTTTTCGAGCGTGCTTTTAGTACAGCCGAGTATGTTAAACTTCCGCTTCGTGAAAAAGAAATTTACGAACACGATCTTAAAGCGTACCGCGATAACTACTCCGTATTGCAAACCGCTGAATATAGAGGAAGAATTGAAGGCAAAGCCGAAGGAATAGCTGAAGGAAAAATCGAAGGTAAGATCGAAGGAAAAATCGAAGTTGCCCGAAATCTCAAAGCAATGGGACTAAGTACTTCAGACATCGCTAAAGCAACCGATCTAACAACAGACGAAGTTAAACGACTTTGATTAAATACCAATTTATACTCAAGCTACTTTAAAATTTCCGAAGCTGAACACACGAGCGCAACAACGTGAAGCGGTTGTTCAGGGCGAAGCCTGCCGCCCATACCGGCTTCGGTATAACCCAATCATTTTTCTATGACATTTCAGCAGCCAATCTGGTTTTTACTTTTGTTACCTCTTGCGTGTATGGTTTATTATTGGCGGATATCGTCGCGATTTCTTGTGGTGTTGCGGGCAATAATGTTGTTTTTGGTGGTGTTGGCGATGGTTGGGGTTACGATCAAGTTACCGACGCGCAGTGGGACTGTGATAGTTGTTGCGGATCGTAGTCGTTCTATGCCGGTGGAATCTGACGAAATGGAACGGCAAGCGATAAATATTCTCTTGAGTCAAATCGGTAAAGAAGACCGTTTGGGAGTGGTTTCGTTTGGCATGTCTCCGCATCTTGAGCGTATTCCAACAAGCAGCAATGTTGACGAGTTCAACGAATTTCGCGGCAACGGCAGTCGAGACGCTTCGAATTTACATGACGCGATTGACTCCGCGTTATCTATTATTCCCAATGGTGTCAAGAGTAGGTTACTTGTGATTTCGGATGGGCGTTGGACGGGGGAGTCGCCGGATCATTTGATTTCGCGGCTTGTGCAACGTGGTATTCCGGTTGATTATAGGGTTGTGGAGCGTTCTCATGTTGGGGATGTTGCTATTCTGGCAATTGATGCGCCGGAGAAGGTTTTACCAGGTGAGGTTTTCAAAGTTACCGGCATGGTTTATGTTCCTGTTGACCAAAATATCGGCTACAAATTAACGTGCAACGGAGTAGAAGCCGCAACAGGAATACGACCAATGAACGCAGGGAGTAACAGGATTGATTTCATGTTGAAGGCGGGCGTACCCGGAACGATGCAATGCGATCTTGAAGTGAAACGTGTTATTGAGAACGAGGCGGATAATGGCAACGATTCCGGTAACTCAAATGAAAATCTTGACCAAAATAACACAAACAAAACCGATAATTCAGAAACATCAAAACTCAAGGTTACATTTGCCGGTGATCCGGTGCCGGAGAATAATTTTGCGCGGAAGTTGGTTGGCGTTGAGGGGGACAAGCCGTTATTGATATTGGTGCCGCGTTCTGATTCCGGTGTGGTGCAATCGAAGTTGGCGGAGGTTTTGCGTGATGCTTCGTTGAAGGTTGACGTATCGGATGGTTCGGGGATTGTGTGGTCTCTTGGGACGTTGAGTCGGTATTCGGGGATAATTTTTGAGAATGTTCCGGCATCGCAGATTGGTTCTAACGGGATGAGTTTGATTAGTGAGTGGGTCAAGGAAACGGGTGCGGGGTTGATGTTTACCGGAGGCAAGAATGCGTATTCGCTTGGCGGGTATTACAAGTCGCCGTTTGAGCAAATTTTGCCGGTCTCGATGGAGTTACGCAAGGAGCATCGGAAACTTGCGATTGCGGTTGCAATTTTGATGGACTGTTCGGGGTCGATGGGAATGATGGTTCCGGGCGGCAAGATCAAGATGGATCTTGCAGATGCCGGCGCGGCGGAGGTTCTCAATATTCTTACGCCGATGGATGAGGTTGCGGTGTCTACGTGTGATACCAGTGTTAGGAAAATAGTTCCGCTCAAATTCAATTCCGACACCAAAAACGATACGAGAAAAATTCTTGCTGTCGGACCCGGCGGCGGCGGAATTTTTGCTTACACTGGTCTGAAAACAGTAACCGCCGAACTCGCTTCGGCAACAGCAGAAACTAAACACGTTATTCTTTTCACAGACGCGGACGACACTGAAGAACCCGGTGATTATGTCAAATTGCTTATGGCTTGTCGTGATGTTGGCATGACTTGTAGTGTGATTGCGTTGGGGACTCCGGCGGATTCAACTGCGGATTTTTGCCGTGATATTGCGAGGGTTGGCGGCGGCAATATTTATTTTACGGAGAAGCCGGAGGAGTTGCCGCGACTTTTTGCGCAAGATACTTTTACAATTGCGCGTAGTGCATTTCTTGATGAGAGTACGCCGTTTCATTTTTCGGGCGGCATGTTGACGTTATCCGATGCCGTGTTTCAAAATCCGCTGCCGTTGGGCGGTTACAATTTGTGTTATTTAAAGGAGAAGGCAATCTTGTCCGCTGTAACTGAAGACGAATATAACGCGCCAATAATCGCATCTTGGCAAGTCGGGCTTGGGCGGGTGTTGTGTTACATGGGGCAAGTTGACGGCAAATTTACGGGAGAAATTGCCGGTTGGGGGAATTACAATCTCATGCTTGCAAGTTTGGGAAGGTGGACGGCGGGCAAAACAAATTTGTTGCCGGACAATATGATGTTGACGCAAACGCTTGACAATGGAGATTGTCAGATAAGGTTGCATCTTGATCCGGAGAGCGAAAGCACAATAACGTCAACGCCAGACGTAACAATGTTAATCCAAAAAGCCGACGGAACAACAGAAACGCGAAAACTACAACTCAAATGGTTGGAGCCTGATATGCTTGGGATAACGGTACCGTTAGCGGGGGACGAGATTGTGCAGGCAACGTTGTTGTTAGCGGAGGGCGGCGAGATCAAACCGTATTCTTTGCCGCCGGTTTGTGCGCCGAATTCGCCGGAATTCAGACCGCCGGATCAAATGCGCAATTCCGGTGAAACGTTGCGGCAACTTGCGGCAACGACCGGCGGAGTTGAGCGAATAGAGTTACCGCGAATTTGGCAAGACATACCGAAATCGCCGCGTTTTTTTGACATATCGGCTTGGTTGATTTATCTTGCGATTTTATGTATTGTTATTGAGATTTTCCAAAGGCGAACTGGTTGGATTACGTCTTGGTCGAAGCGTGTTATTGCAAGGTTCAGCCGAAAAACAACAGCACAAAACCAAAATGTCAACGCCAAAACAACAGACGACGAAAATAAAGATAAAGATAATGATCAAAACAATCGAAGAGAGATTTCATTGTCTATTTTTCAGAGATTTAAGTTGCGGAGAAAAACACAAAAAATATTGCACTCAAACCAAACCACTCCCAACAATTCCACGCAAACATTGCCCACTCAACAACCCGCCGCCCCAACCACTCAAAACCAACCCAAAACATCAGACACTTCAACAAGCTCAAGTAACGTAATTGATGCTTTAAACAAAGCCAAACAGTCGTCCAAATCAAGAACGAAAAAGTAATGTTTATGCTTATATACCAAACTATGAAATTTATCTTTTTAAGACAGGATTACAGGATAACAGGATTGTCAGGATATAAAAAAATCCTGTCTATCCGGCAATCCTGTTAAATCCTGTCAAAAAAATAAAAACTTAATTTCATAGTGCTATGGGTATACACAACTAAACCGTCTGAAATGTCCTCACATTCCGTCCCTAACGAGACGAGAACAATGTTTTATCTTTTTTCGTAACTATTCAGTAGTATAAAACCGTTATTTGTACAGGAGTTACAATTTGTCAAAATTAAGTGATTTATGTCAATAAATATAGGTACAAAAACCTAAGCTGCTAATATTTAAGCA
>JAIRWK010000084.1 GCA_031268995.1 Planctomycetaceae bacterium | reverse complement strand
AACCCAATAATCGCAATTACAACCAGAAGCTAAACAATTGTGAAACCAAAATTAATTTTACATTTGGGTGTAGTCCCCATAAATTTTTTTTTTTAAAAATTATGGCTTTCAATATCGTTTTTGCCCCCCCCCCCCCCCCTTGCCTAATTTAATATTTGCGATAACGTCATATTTCATTCCGACTTCCGCAATAAACAAATTCGATGTCAAATTTATTTTTTTCATTTTGCCTCCCATTTTAATTTTGTTAAATGGTTCAATGAAACAACATACTTGACGCGACTGAGTATAACTTGCAAAAAACACTTCTGCACGAAAAAATAATTAAACTCATCACGATCAACCCACATCTACCCGCCACTGCGACGGAGAAACAGTAGTATAAAACAAATTTTCATGAAATGCAATATCAAATTCTGAAATTATCAAAAAATTTTTTCCGACCGTTTTATACCGTAGGCTTCGCCCTTGAACAACCGCTCCAAGTTGCTACGCTTCCGTGTTCAGCTTCAGGAATTTTAAAATAGCTTGAGTGTAAACCATACACTCCTCATATTTTAAAAATTGTCTTTTTTAAAGCCAGACAACCGGACAACAAGATGTACAGAATACAATAAATTCCTGCCTATCCTGTCGTCTTGCCAATCTTGTCCAAAAAAATAAAAAACCAAACTTTATAGCGCAACGATTATCCTGTGAACGGATTACTTTTTTATTTTTTCGTTTACGCTGCTCGTCGCTCGTTGTTTTTTCTTTTTGCGCAAGTTTTGAGCAATTCGGCGGCATCTTGTAGGAACGAGGCTGCTTTTTCAAATGTGCGGATGTTGCTGTTACTTGAGTTGGTCAAGTATTCGCATTCGAGATATTCCGCCCAACTCTGGAAATCTGAAATCAGTCCCTCTTCGGCGGCAAGTTTTATCAATGATTTTGCCGACTCAATATCGTTGACCTCATTGCCCGCAACATTGTCAACCCTAGATAACCCCACACTGTTAATATCTTGCAATTGATAGTACAACATCTTTCGGCATACATTGAATGTCAAACTAAAATTTTGCACGACAGCGGCTTGCAACACACTTTTGAATGAGTTATCAAGTTCTTGAAAGTTGACGGAGCGAGTGTATCTGATAGCATCCTCCAATGACTTCATTGCCCTGATCAATTTATCTGAATTACGAAATTGCATTCTATTTTAATTTTATTTAAAAAGAGTATTTGGTCTGCCCATACGTACAACAAAACCGATATGAGCGATAGGCTTTGTCCTTGAACAACCACTTCACGTCGTTATGCTTGTGTGTCAGGCTTCAGGAATTTTAAAGTAGTTTTGCCTGTATCAATTATCACAATTCTGCGGACAATTAACACAGTAACTTTCGGCAAAATAAAAGAAACTCTTTAATAAAATGAATCCATCCCAATACAGTAGCCGGTAAGGCGGTAGGCTTCACCCCTGAACAATCGCTTCACGTTGTTGCGCTTGCGTGTCCCGCTCCATGAATTTTAAAGAGACTTGAGGATACCAGCTACGGCGTAAATTTCCCAAACGATCACAAACATCCCACCAACACACACTATACTCTTTCGCAAAATTCAGTACAATGACGAAGAATTGTTACGGAGAAAAGATAAAGAAAAGATATCTTTATTAACCGCAAAATAGCACGAAAAATTTTAGTGAAAAAACCTTCGCTGCCTTTGCGGTTTCCAAAAATTCCCCTACGGAAACAATGCCGTATCAGGAATAATATAATTTAAAATGTGAACAAATTAAAATAATGACTCAATACATAGAAGCCAAAAAAGGACGAATCACGCCGGAAATGATAATAGTTGCGGCAAGTGAATATCTTGAACCGGAGATTATTCGGGCGGAGGTTGCGGCTGGTCGTCTTGTTATTCCGGCGAACAAAATACATCTGTCAAAAAATCTTGTTCCTGTTGGTATTGGTATTGAGTTGCGGACGAAGATCAATGCTAATCTTGGCAACTCTGCGTTGGTTAGTGATTTGGATAGCGAGCTTGCCAAAGTTCAATATGCGATTCGTTATGGAGCGGATACGGTTATGGATCTTTCAACCGGAGTTGATATTGATGCGTTGCGGAGTCGTATAATTGATGAAGTTACTGTTCCGGTTGGCACGGTTCCGTTGTATCAAGTTTGTGAGGAGTTTGATGATATTGTTGACATGACGGCGACGGATTTTATCGCGGCGGTTGAACACCAAGCGAAGCAAGGAGTTGATTACATGACGATTCATGCGGCGTTGTTGCGTGAACATATTTGTTATGTTGATGATCGTTTGACGGGTATTGTTTCACGCGGCGGCAGTTTAACGGCAAAGTGGATGGTTGCCCATAATTGCGAGAATCCGTTTTATGAGTATTTTGGCGAGTTGTGTGAAATAATGCGTGAGTATGATGTTTGTTGGAGTATTGGTGATGGTTTGCGTCCGGGTTGTTTGCACGATGCGTCTGATGCCGCTCAATTTGCCGAGTTGGAAGTTATGGGCAAGTTGGCAGAACGCGCGAAACAATTAGGATGTCAAGTAATGATAGAAGGACCCGGACACATTCCATTTGATCAAATTGAAATGAATGTACGGCATCAAATTGAAATTTGTCATGGTGCGCCGTTTTATGTGTTGGGACCTGTAGTGTGCGATATCGCACCCGGTTACGATCATATTACCAGCGCGATTGGGGCAACGATGGCAGCGTTTCACGGCGCGGCTATGCTTTGTTACGTTACGCCCAAAGAACATTTGGGATTGCCTGACATGGAAGATGTGCGGGCGGGTGTGGTTGCGTATAAAATTGCCGCGCACGCCGCCGACGTAGCAAGACATAAACCAAACGCAAGAAACCGCGACGACGAAATGGCAAAAGCAAGATACAATTTCGATTGGAATGAACAATTCAGATTGTCAATTGATCCCGAAAAAGCAAGAGAATATTACAATAAATCACGCAATCAAAACGAAGATTTCAATTGCCCAAATCCAAACAATGGAACAGAAAATTATTGCACGATGTGCGGTCCCAAATTTTGCGCTATGAAAACAACCCATGACCTAACTCAATTAAGAAAAGCAAAAAAAACATAGCAATTCACAAAATCATATACTGAAGCCACTTTAAAATTCCTGAAGCTGAACACGCAAGCGCAACAACGTGAAGCGTTTGTTCAGGGGCGAAGCCTATCGCCTTACCGGCTACGGTATAACACATAGCATAGTATAGAAATTATGCCGAATGAACAATTTCAAACAGATGAAAATAAGTTGCAGCAATATCGCGATTTACTTAAACAGGAAAATGAACAACTCAAGCATGAACAAATGCGTCTTGAGACTCTGATCGCGCGCAGTAAAGCGGCAATGAACGCAAGCAGCGTTATTGATGCCGAACTGCAAACAACACGTATTCGGCAAGGAAAATATTTTCATTTGCTTCTTGCGAACAGTCGCGATATTATTGTAATGGTTGACGACGAGTTACGTTTCGTATATTGCACTCAATCATTTTTGCAAATACTTGATCTTGATTCTTTCAGCTCTTTAAATGCCCGCGTGTTCGGTGATGTCTTTAACACGCCGGAATTTTATGATATTACGGAGGCGTTGAAGCGGTCGATGGCGGAACTTCATGGGCTTGAAATATCGCATCGGACAAATTGGGGAAATGAAATTCCACCACAAAATTACACTGTTTATATTACACCAATGGTTGACAGCGAAGGCAGACCCGAAGGCGCAATTCTACTTTACCATGACATTACAGAAGTACTGACAGCTAAAGAACAAGCAGAACAAGCAAGCCGTGTCAAAAGTTTATTTCTCGCAAATATGAGTCACGAAATACGTACCCCTATGAACGCGATTATCGGCATGTCGGAGTTAGCGTTGCGTGAAGGTTTACCCGAAACCGCGAATGAGAAAGTGCTGAATATTAAAGAAGCGGGTAACAACTTGCTCAACATAATAAATGATATTCTTGATTTTTCAAAAATTGAGTCGGGCAAGATGGAAATTGTCGAAACAGTATATCAATTGAGATCGCTTATTAGCGAGGTTATTATGATTGTTGTTACGCGGTATCTTGGCGGACGGATTGATTTTTTGGTTGATGTTGACGGCAAGTTACCTAATTATCTGATCGGTGATGAAGTGCGGTTGCGGCAAGTGCTTCTCAATCTTTTGAACAACGCCGTTAAATTTACAAATGAAGGTTTCATAAAATTGTCAGTCAGCGGTGAACTAAATAATCAAACAGCAAATTTGACTATCAAAGTTTCAGACAGCGGTATCGGAATAAAACAACAAGACATGAATAAGCTCTTCGGTTATTTCACACAAATTGATAAAGTTACACATCACGACGTTACGGGAACTGGGCTTGGGTTGGCAATTTCACGAAGCCTCGTAAATATGATGCAAGGAAACATTAACGTTGAAAGCGAGTACGGCGAAGGTAGCACATTTAGCATAACAATAAATCAAAAATACGATGATTACGTCCCGTTCGCAAAAGTAACAAATCCGCAAGAAATACACGCACTTGTTTACGAACCAAATGAACAATTTGCCCAAACGTATAAAAACGCTCTCGAATCTCTCAACGTAAACTTTATTGTTACAAAAAATCTAACCGAAACAGAATCGGAGTTGAAAAACGGAACCTATAACTTCGTTTTTATGCAGCATTATTCGCCCGAATTTTTTGCAAGTCTGTCAAAGAATAATAGCAAATTTTATACAGATAAAAAAATATTTATAATGCTAAATAACAAAAATAATAGTTCCTATCAACAATCATTACCGAACAATTTTATTCGGCGGTTGAATTTGCCGATTTATTCGTTACGTTTTGCTAATATTTTCAATGGAGATTTATCTGAAACATCGAGCCGATATGAAAAGATGAGTGACTTGCATTTCGAGGCAACCGGCGTAAATATACTGGTTGTTGATGACAATATCACGAACTTAAAAGTTGCTCAAGGACTTATGACACCGTTCAAATTGCAAGTTGACACATGCACGAATGGTGAAGCAGCAATTAAACTTGCGAATACGGGCAAATACGACTTAATTTTTATGGATCACTTGATGCCGGACATGGACGGACTTGAAACAACAAAAAGAATTCGTGCCTTGCCCAACCTCGATAAAATACCAATAATCGCCTTGACCGCCGATTCAACAAATAACAACATCAAAATCTTTTTAGAACACGGCATGAACGACTTCCTACCCAAACCAATCGACCCAACAAAACTTGAATCAATGCTGATTAAATGGTTAAAACATAAATCAATAAAATAATTGAAGCACAAATAAAATGAAACTTTACGCTTTCATAACGCCAGATATTTCTAACAATAACGGCTATCTAAAAATTGGTGAAACAAACGGTTCTGTTGATCAACGAATTAAAGATCAAGGGCATACTCTCAATACGCCGGTTGTTAAAGTTTGGGAAGATGCTGTTATTGCAGATCGTTCGCGTATTGATAAACGTGTCCATCAATATTTACGCGAACAAGGTTTTCATAATCCAAAATATTCTGATACAGGAGAATACACCGAGTTAGTTAAATGTACAGTTGATGATCTTAAAAAAGCGTTTGAAATTATCAAACAACAAATTTACAACGAAGAAAAACAACGTGAAGAAGTCGGTAATCAATTTTATCTTGAAATTCGTAACTGGTTTTACTGGGCAACAAACGCGGGCAACACGCCTTATTCTGTTACAAAAGCGGAATATACGTTACGGTTGGTGATTCGTTTATTGCTTTGTTTTTTCTTGCAAGAAAAAGAACTCATTCCCAAAGAACTTTTCGACGAACAATGGCTTCGTGAAAATATGAAAGAAAATGAAGAATATCGTTATTACAATGGTATTCTCCGCAATTTATTTTTTCACTGCCTAAATATTCCGATCAAAGACCGCAAGAATTTTGAACATACAAAACTGATTAAAAATATCAATAAAATTAAAGAACAATTTCAAAAAATTCCATTCTTAAACGGCGGTTTATTTAACGAACACGAAGACGATAATATTTCGGTGGGTAACAAATATTTCTTTGAGGAATTACATACAGAAAATATTCAAGAGCTTGACGGTTATTGTAAAGTTGAAGGTATTATCCGTACTTTATCAAAGTACAAATATAAATTAACGTTTAACGATTTATTTGACCACGCCGAATATACGAAAACAATTGACCCTGAATTTCTCGGCAAAGTTTTTGAAAGTTTATTGTCGTGTATTGATGCCGATACAAAAGCAAATCGCCGAAAAGTTACAGGAAGTTATTATACGCCGCGAGAGATTGTTCATTACATGGTCAATGAGTCATTGGATTTGTATTTACAAAATGATTCAAAAAAAGATTTATTGCAATGTAAAATATTGGATCCTGCTTGTGGCAGCGGCGCGTTTCCGTGTGGTGTGATGAACGAAATTATGTATCGTCTTGATCCTGATCAATCACTTTCTCAATCAGAACGTTATCACATTAAATTGAAAATTTTGCAAAATGTTATTTACGGCGTTGATATTCAACCAATCGCGGTACAAATTGCAGTATTGCGTTTATTTTTGGCTTTAATTCAAGAAATTAAACCTGATAAAAAACAAAATAATTATGGTATTGAACCATTACCTAATCTTGAAACGAAATTTATTTGTGCCAATGCGCTTATCGGTTTGAAAAAAGAAAAACAACAACGATTAGAATTTCCGATAGTTAAAGAAACCATTAGACAATTACAAGAAACCCGCAAACAACATTTTATTGCATCAGATATTCAAGAAAAGGGACGGCTAAAATATTACGATGAAACGTTACGTAAAACATTGAGTATTGCAATGGAAGAAGCTGGCGAACTCGCACATAATACCGCAAATTTATTATTGCAATGGAATCCCTACGATCAAATACATCATTACTGTCGAAGCGTTGAAAGAAGGATGGGATTGTTCTTTTGCCTACGTTTTATGTTCGCTTGCAAACGTAAAAAGCAACACAGTCGTCGAGCAACTTTTAGGACGTATCATGCGGATGCCTTATGCAAAGTTACGAAAAATCGCTTCGTTAAACAAAGCCTATGCTTATGTTTTATCATCCCGATTCGGAGAAGCTGTCGAAACATTGGTGAATAAATTGATACAAAAAGGTTTTGACGACGGTGAAGCGGAATCGGCAATTGAAACAATTCCGCAACCGGAATTGTTTGAACAACTTGATATTCAGAAAGTCCGGCTCACAACTCCATTAACCGATTTAACCCTGCCGCCCAACATTAAACGCGACCCGCATGATTCAACAATGATCGAATTTACGCCGTCAACAACCGAAACCGACATCGAAAAAATCTGCAAACAAGTTACAGAAATCGAAGCATTCGAAATTCAAAAATCATATTCGTATTACCGAAAACGTGAAGAAACTCCATCGCCCGCAAAACAAGGAGAAAAATTTAAAGTTCCGTGTCTTATGATGAAATTTCAAGGAAAATTCGTCTTTGCCGATCCGGAAATAATTTTTGAAAATTATGATTGGGACATTGCTAAAGTTGTTTCCCCGTATCTTGAATCCAATGAATTTAATATTGAACCGCAAGGAAGTGGTTTTGTCATTGATATTGACAAGAATCGTCTTCGTTATTCCGCCTCCGGTGAAGCACCGACTTTACCGTTTATTGATGTGAAAAGCTGGACAACCAATCATCTCGTTTTCTGGCTTGACCGGAAATTGAAACAAGAAGATATTCCTCAAACAACGATGCTGGAGTGGTTACGTAAAATGG
>JAIRWK010000415.1 GCA_031268995.1 Planctomycetaceae bacterium | reverse complement strand
ATTTTGGATTTGAAGCCCGAAAAAATATTTTTTTTTCGGACTGTGGGGCAGGGGGGGCGGAGTCATTTTTGCTTTTTAAGTTCTTATGACATTTTGCTTTACTCTAATTTTTAGCTCTTTTTTTTGAAGTGCGTCCCATTTTAAATTTTGGATTTTTTTGAAAATTTGCCGTTTTTTCCGGTAACAGGGGTTGTAACAATTGTGATTTTGTGGTAACATATCGCCGTTGTGCTTGGGGTGTTTGTTTTTTTGCGTATTAGAAATTGCGAGAAAAAAGTACTTACGTTTTTTATAGATTTGTGAAATTTGACGTAAGTTTCGAAAAAATCTTGTTGGTTTTTTTGTATGGCACGGTTTTTGATTTTTGTTTTTTTATGTAAGTCCTTATTTTTTTGGATTGCTGACCGAACATAAGAAACATTATCGGACGTTACTGTATAGCTGAGAAACAAATGTACCATTAATAGTCAATACACATTTGTATTTCAGCGTTTTTCGTAAAATTGGGGGAAAAATATTTTCGGGCAGTGCCTTACCTTGGTTTTTCTACTTTTCATTTTCGGCTTCGGCGAATATGCCTAGTTTGCGGAATCTGGTGTAGCGTTCATATATCAGTTTGTCTAGTGGCATTTTTACAAGTTCTTTTAGATTATTTCTTAGATAATGTTTCAACCGCGAAGCCGCTAAATGCGGATCACGATGCGCTCCGCCTACAGGCTCCTCAATTACTTCCTCAATTACTCCAAAACGTAATAGATCTGCAGATCGCATCTTAAGCGCATCCGCTGCCTTGTTCTTATGCTCATGCCCCTTCCACAAAATCCCCGCACACCCCTCAGGACTGATAACAGAATAATAAGAATGCTCCATCATAGCAACACGATCACCCACCCCAATCCCTATCGCTCCGCCAGATCCCCCTTCCCCAATCACTACACAAACAATCTGCGTACGAAGCACCGACATCTCGAACATCAACTCGGCAATTATACTGGCTACACCTCGCTCCTCAGACGCTACCCCGGGGAAAGCTCCGGGTGTGTCAATCAAACTAATAATCGGTAAATGAAATTTGGCTGCTAATCGCATTACCCGAAGTGCCTTGCGATACCCCTCCGGATGCGGACAACCAAAATTACACATCTGACGCTCCCTAAGATTACGCCCCTTCTGCTGACCAACAACCATCACCCTAAATTCATCAAGCTTAGCCCAACCAACCCGTATCGCTTGATCCTCGCCAAAAAAACGATCTCCATGCAACTCAACAAATTCATCAAATACCATTTCAAGATAATCAACAGTCTGAGGTCGATCAGGATGACGCGCCACCTCAACCGTCTCCCAAGGCTGCAACGTCGCATAAATTTCCTTTTGAAGATGTAATAAATTTCTACGTAAACGTGTTATCTCCTCCCGTAATTCCACTGTTGCTCCTGCCTGCGAGGCATCCTTTTTCAACGTATCAATTCGCGACTCAAGCTCAACTATCGGCTTCTCAAACGCCAGCCTCTGCTCAACATGGGACATCAAATCCCCCCTTCCCTGATATTTTTTTACACTTTGGACTTTTCCGATACACCATTTTTTTTGCTGCCCACTCAAAAAAAGGTTGCAATAAAATCAAAATCGTACCACACACCAAAAACGAATCCGCCAAATTAAAATTAGGCCAATGATAAGTACCAATCATTACCAAAATCCAATCACGTACCGCATAAATACTATCACCGCCCCACACCAACGAATGAAAACCAAGCCTATCATAAAGATTACCAAGTATCCCCGCAGCAATTATTCCAAGCGTAAAAGCCATAAATTGACTTCGCCACGCCACGCAGAAAAACCAAAAACAGATTCCCAATAACGCTAAACACGAAAGAATTGCCAATGGAAATGATTGACCCTGCCACATTCCAAACAAACCGCCGCCATTTAAACTCGTCTGAAAACCAAACATGCCGGACAACAACCAATAAACACCTTCAGGCTCAACCTCTCTATATTCACCCGGTAACCCAAGCCAAGAAAACACCCAATTTTTTGTAACGATATCAGAAATCGCGCCAAGAAAAGCCGCCAGCACAAAAAAAATTGAGCTGAAAATAAAATACCGCCTACCAAAACCAGCTTCAGGAATTTTAGAACAGCTTGAATGTACACTTCCTGAACTTTCGCCAAATACTTCCGAATGCCTTTGCTCCTCAACCGCACCTTCGTCAACATTAGTCATTTAACCATCCCTCCCTTCCTGATTCTGCGCAAGCTCAGCACACTTAACACACATGTTTACATAAGGTATAAAATTCAAACGTACTTTTGGAATAGAATTACCGCATCCTTCGCAAATTCCATACGTGCCTTCTTTTACTCGAACCAGAGCGTCATCTATGTCTATCAAAATTCCATGTTCGCTCTGCATAAACGAAAGTGTTTGCTCCTGTTCAAAATTATCAGAGCCAACATCTGCCATGTGAATTGGTACAGCTGACAAATCCCCCGAAGCATCCATCCGGTTTTTATTCAACGCCGCGTCTGTCATTGTTGAAACATCACCGCGCAACCTAGCCCGCATCGTTATCAATTTCTGGCGATACCCGTCCAACTCTGCCTCACTTAAAAACTGTTTACTCACTCGTCCAGATTGTAAAACAGGCGAAGGTTTATTCTCCTCAACGTTATTGCTCTTCACTTCTAAAACATCCGGTTTCGATTGATTGACAACAACTTCAGCTTTAAATGACAATTTCGGTTTAGAACTTTTTTTGACAATCGGTTGCAATTTTGTTTTTGTATTGGGCAACTTGGGTTTGGTTGTGGTGCTGTTGGTAACCGGATTTTTAATTGTCGTTTTTTTGTTCAAAATTTTGGAGGTTGATTTTTTTGTTTTTGCAACAGTCGTAGCGTTTTTTTTCTTTTCGATTTTTTTCGGCAAGTCTTTCAACGCGATACTTTTTTTAACAGTTTTCTTAGCGACTGTCTTTTGGGCAACTTTTTTGGGTTTCGTTTGTTGTTTACTTTTTGTTGTGGCGGTATTTTTTTTTGTTGTTTTATTTTGAGTTACTTTCTTTTTTTTGTTAATTTTTTTCATTTTTAATCTCCTATGGTTTGGGATTATTTTCTATTAAAAATCAAATTATACCGAAGCTGGACATGACAAGCACAACGACTTACAGGCTTCGGTGTAATTTAATACCGATTCGCGATGCTACGCTTGCGTGTTCAGCTTCGGGAATTTTCAAACAGCTTGAGTATAATTGCGTCAATCTACCTATTTCAAGGGTACGTTAGGTATCGTACTGAAGCTACTTTAAAATTCCTGAAGCTGTACACGTAAGGGCGAAGCCTATCACCCTACCAGCTACGGTATATTTCCAATTCCATATCACCTATTGATATTTTGTAACCTTTATCTGTAATTTCGTAATTTGTTTTCATTGCTGGTATTCTTGGCGGCTCAAGTTTTAATTGATCAAGCGATTCGGGGTATTTTTTATTTTCTCGTTCGTACTTGCTAATTGTCAATGCTGTCAGTAGCAAACGATGACGTATTTCATCATTTAGGGTTTGCTTGAAAACATGTCTCTCCAACACCGGCACAAATTCACCAATAACAAAGCCCACAAATTCGGATCGCCCTGACACGGTAAACATTTCTATTATTTTATTCTGTATTTGAACAGACAACCTGCCGGTAAATTCGTCTAACCCGTGCTTTATGTCTTTGCTTGGAGCGTTCAATATTTTTTCCGTGCCGGTTTCACCAATAGATTTCTTGTGGGCTTCTATCGCCTCGTTCAAATGTTTCGCAACTATATTCCAATCGAAACCGCATAGATCCATGAGGCTTATCATGCTTTTCATCATTTGTTTACTGGCAGCATGTGAATCTACTGATTGTCCTGATATTGATTCCACGAATTGTTTAGAATCACCCGCCATTGAAAAGATATCAAGAAGAAGGTATTGAGTTATCAGCAATAAATCTTCTCGTTTGGGGTATTGAGGAATCGTTTTTAAATTGGCAATTGCGTTGTCAAGCTGTTCAGACTCCCATTTCGCCGAAGATTCTACAACCGTTTTGATTACTTGTAATTTGATCTGATCCGGCTCATCACCAAATAGCTGAATTCCTCTATTGATCAACTTGCGCCGCAAATGAAACGATGCTAAAAGATCATCCCATGCTTTGGTGTATTCTCCTTCACCAATCCGCAACATTGACCGCACTTGTAGCCCGTGTATCAAATTTCTATTGGCAGAAACGACATGCGGAGCAATCGAAACAATAGCAAGATCATTTTCATTCCTACGAACCAACGGAATGAAATAAACTTCCTCCAACGCCGCTTTTTGCACCACATCAAGCCCAGACCCAACCGATTCAAGCCATTCTGCCAATTTCGGATGCTCTTTAATTGACCAATCTTTTGACAGCACTTTTTGGTAAATAATTAATTCATTCGATTCATATTTGTTATCTGGTATTATATCATCTTCACCGTTGCCGTTTGATTTCTCTTTGTCCAGTATAATGTTAAATTCCGGTTCTTTGTAAACATGGGCTGGAGTAAATTGGGGATCAAGATCAACACTTTTGCACATCTCGGTAAATATCCATCCATGTCCCAATTCGTCCTGCCTACTTGCCGCAACCAACTCTTTACCATAAGCCGCAAGAACATCTTTGAACCCGTTATTTTTTGTCAAATCCTGCGAGTCAACCTCATCTTTTATCAGCATGAAAAAGTCAATTGATTTGCCGTCTGATTTCAGAGGCGACGTTACCAGAGTTGTTTCCGGTGAAATTCGCATTTGTACGCCTTTGATACAATAAACGTAGATCAGCCAAATTATGATCGCCGTAATTATCAATAGAACAAGACAACCAATACCGCAACCTTTTAAACAACTAAAACCACTTCGCCGTGTGGATTCGGAGTGCCGTTGATTATTTTCACTGGCATTTTCTGTTACGAATTCGACATTATTGTTGTGAAAATTGTCTTGCATGATTTTGTTTTCGTTGTGTTATTGAATTTACACCGAAGCCGGTATTTACGGTAGGCTTCGCTTTTGAACGACTGTTTCTCGTTGTACGATTCCATTTTAAGCTTTAGGAATTTTAAATATGCTTTGAACTTGGCACGGTAAGCCTAGCAACACATGATGTCTACTCAAAAAACAAAACCTACCGCTCACTCTTGACGGCATAATTTACCCAGAAGGCAATCTTTAACTTCTCAACCAAAAAGCATCCCAGTTCTGGATAAAGAGGCGGGTAATTGTAACGAACATATTGATTTGGTCAATTACTAGGGTTATGCGACAGAAATCTGTCCTGATATTTAGGGACTGAGGCTTAGAAATTCACATTATGCTCAAGCTGTTTTAAAATTCCTGAACCATGAGTTGTTCAGGGGCAAAGCCCATAGGTATTAAGTTAAGGGTTTAAGTTTTTAATTTTCAAGTAGTTATTTTAACAAAACGTCAGGTGATGTGTGGCTATTTGCAAGTTTATACTCAAGCTGTTTTAAAATTCCTGAAGCTGAACACGCAAGCGCAACAACGTGAAGCGGTTGTTCAAGGGCGAAGCCTATCGCCTTACCGACTACGGTATATCGGAAAATATTAGACTTGTTTAATAACACCCTAAACTATTCTATCATAGTTTATAATACCACAAATTAAGGTCATTCTTAGTGAATGTCGGTTACAGCAGTGTCCCCGGTAAGTATATGCCATGCT
>JAIRWK010000260.1 GCA_031268995.1 Planctomycetaceae bacterium | reverse complement strand
TTTTTTTGCCTGCAATGCCGACTAAAGAGATTTGCGTTAAAAATACGGTTGAAGTTGAGACCATGTATCGTAACGATTCCGTCAAAATGTTGTCTGTTTTTCTAAAGCCGACAATAATTCCCAAAGAACTCAAGACACATCTGATCCCATTTAAAAATACAAAAGAACAACCTATTATTATGTTGCCGAATTTTATGACAAACAAACCTGAATTTTGCGAAGACGGTTTTATTGCATCGTGGAGTAATAACCAATTCAGTTTCTTTTATATTGATACGGCAAAATGTGTCGTGTTGGGAATCAAAGTCAATCCTCAATATTATACGCCCGATAACGAATATGAAGTAATCAGACGGTTTTTTAGTAAATCATTTGAGTTGACATTTGAGATAGAGGAATTTTTTCTTGAGGAAAAAGTTTTTTCAAAAAAGCCGCTACAGGTTTCCGCTTATTATAAACGTCCGATAATGGATGACGAGCGTAATAAAAAAACGGCATGGGGACTTGCAGGTAACTTTATGCTTTTCTCTAATAATTTTTCAACTGTATTTTTTCGTTGTGAAAAAAATATTTCCGCAGAAATTGATATTGATTCGCAATCACGTTTTTCCAAACATATAATTATGGCGAATCTCGTTCCTGTTACAGCTAAACGTCTTGAAGAAGAAAAACAAAAAGCCGCCGACAGTAATCCGATTGTGCAGCCAAGACCAGTAGATATACCAAAGTCACTTTAAAATTCATAAAGCTGAACACAGAAACGCAACAACGTGAAGCGATTATTCAATGGCGAAGCCGGCTACGGTATAAAGGGCAAGCCTACCGCCCATACCGACTCTAGCATAACAGCATTTTTTGATCAAGAAAGTTTCTTGGCAAGTTCTATAAACAAGGTATTTATACTGAAGCTGTTTTGAAATTCTTGAAGCTGAACACGCAAGCGTAACAACGTGAAGCGGTTGTTCAAGGGGCGGAACCTATCGTCCCATAACAGCTTCGGTATTTACAGAAAATCTCTACACGGTACAATGTCCGTCTCGGACTGTGAACGGTTACTTGAAGTTCAACTCTAAACAAAAATTGAAACATGTATATTCTCAAAAACAGAATTATTGTAACGTTAATTATTTTTGCAATTCAGGTTTTTCTTTCGATTTTGATATTGTCAAATTTTTCTGTTGCACAAGATAAAACCGAAGCCAAAAAAATTGAACCGACTGTTCAAAAAATCACGGGTCTCAATGCGAAATTTATTGTTGCGCTAATTGATGATGAGGAAGGCGGAGTTTGGATCGGAACGGAAGACGAGGGCGTTTTTCATTGCAACATCAGCAATGGGAAAATTACACAATTCACGACAAAAAACGGTCTCGGCGATAACAATGGTTACGCTTTGGCAATTGATAAACTTGGTCGATTATGGGTTGGACATTTGAATACAGGAGTTTCGGTTTTCAATGGTAAAGATTGGAAAAATTATGATGTTGTTGATGGACCGATTGGCGAAAGAATTTTTGATATAAAAATTTGTCCAGTTGACGGCGATGTTTGGATAGCAACTTCGGCAGGAATTTCTCGATACAAAATTGACACAGATGCTTGGGAACATTTTACACGCGAAGACGGATTGCTTGAGGATCAAGCATCGGCTCTTGCGTTTAAAATTGATGGTACGTTGATTGTTGGTACACAATGTCACGGCTTGGCGATTTTTAATCGTACAATAAAAGGCGATTACAAACACGTGAAAAATATTGTTGCGCCGGATCGTTTTGGTGTTGGAAATTGTAGTCCCGTTCCGCTTGAACCGATGGGCAATGATTTACCGTCGAATTTGATCAATGATATTATTGTAACGAAAAATAGTACCGAACAAACGATCTGGATTGCAACAAATGCGGGACTTGTCAAGTCGAATGAAAGTTTAACGAAGTTGGAATATTGGCGTGGCAAAGATTATGCGGCAAAAGTTCGCAGACTTTACGGAGGTGCGCCGAAAAATTGGAAAGAAGCACCAAAAGAAATAACAAGTCAATTGTTGCCGGAGGATCATTTGACTTGTTTAGCGGAGGATGAACAGGGCGTAATTTGGATCGGAACTTGGCAAAACGGAACGGTTGTTGCCGATCAAAAATCCGGCAAAAAATCTTCCGACAACCCCAAAGCAATGGGTTATCCCGACAATTTTGTAACAAAAATTCTCTGTCTCAACAACGGCGATTACTTGGTCGGCTTTTACGGCGGCGGAATAGTTAAATCGATCAATCCATTCAAATTAGTTGACCGAAAACCATTAAAAACCAAATTTAACAAAAACAAAATATTTTCCGTTGCGCAAAATAATTTCCCAAAATTGCCCGCAAAAATAAAACCGCCAACATCGGATGAGTTACGGGAAGTGTTTCATAAATTAAAAGGAATGTCGGTTGATTCAAAACCGCCGAAAATCTTGGTACTCAACGACGACTGGCGAACAAAAGGCGACTGGATAGATCGTTATGGTCGTTATTCTGCTGTATTTTGTGCGGCTGGGGGCGGCGGGTTCAATAGCTATGATGGTTATTTTGCGGATTCTGTCCAATTTGCAGGCGGTATCGGGCGAAATTTCAAGGCAAAAAAAGACTCGTTACGGCATTGGATACATTGGTTGGAATCAAACGATAGACGTGTTTTGCAGTTCTCAAATGAAGGCGGACGGCGGCAATCTTCATGGGATGATCACAAAGAAGTTTACCCAATTACGCTTGACGGACCGCATATTTATATTACGTGTAAAATGCCAGTTGGCAAACATCTTGTGTCGTTTTATTTTTTCAATAAAGACGGACATGACGGTAGAAACAAATTACGCGATTTTATCTTGTCTGCCAAAACAATGAAATTAACTGATGTTTTTTTTGGAAAACTCATGAGCGAAGAAGCGTACATCGAACCGCAATTTTTGCAAGCTCCCAAAGGTGAACAAACTCGGATTAAAGATTTTTGGGGCGGTGTGTATAAACGGTTTTACATCGACGTTAAAAAAGATGAGTACGCCGTGTTTAAAATTGATTCGAGTTATTCTTTTTGTACAATTGTTAGCGGTGTGTTTGTTGATCCGGTTGGTCAATTGCAAAGCGATCTGGAATTTCCAGATGAATTTCCGTTACATAAATTAACTCAATGGGAAAAGGTGATAGACAATCCTGTCGAGTACTGGTGGTGGGGATACAATGTAATTGATTGGTCGCTTGTCCAACGCGATAAAAATCCCGCATGGTTTTACAAAAACGCTAGAAAACATATAATTCCAATCATCAATACTTTTGTCCAAATTAAAAACGGACTTCCCCATCCGCCCGATAATATAGACGAAAAAGATAAAATACGTATCCGCCCCAACCTCACACAATTGATTAATGCTGTCCAATTATTCGAGGTTGGTGATCATATTTTTTACAGCGATAAAAAATATAAAACTTATGGTTGGGAAGAACGCACAAAATTAGGACGTAAACGTCATCAAGAATATAAATGGAATTGGGACAATTTTTACAAAGATTTCGTAAGTCCAAAAGTTCGTAAACATACATATTGACCACCTCCAAAACATTGACAACCATCGAAAGTTACACCATAAATGGTATAACTTCCAGCGAGGTTGTTTAATAAGGAAAAGTAGGTACAATATGGTCCCGTTGATGTAGGCGATATACTCAAGCTGTTTTAAAATTCCTGAAGCTGGACACGCAAGCGCAACAAC
>JAIRWK010000213.1 GCA_031268995.1 Planctomycetaceae bacterium | reverse complement strand
TTTAACGGCAAAGATTGGAAAAATTATGATGTTGTTGATGGACCGATTGGCGAAAGAATTTTTGATATAAAAATTTGCCCTGTTGACGGCGATGTTTGGATAGCAACTTCGGCGGGAATTTCTCGATACAAAATTGATGCGAACGATTGGGAACATTTTACACGCGAAGATGGATTGCTTGAGGATCAAGCGTCGGCTCTTGCGTTTAAAATTGATGGTACGTTGATTGTTGGTACGCAATGTCATGGCTTGGCGATTTTTAATCGTACAATAAAAGGCGAATATAAACACGCGAAAAATATTGTTGCGCCGGAACGTTTTGGAGTTGGAAATTGTAGTCCCGTTCCGCTTGTGCCGATGGGCAAGGATTTACCGTCGAATTTGATCAACGATATTATTGTAACAAAAAATAGTACCGAACAAACGATCTGGATTGCAACGAATGCTGGACTTGTCAAGGCAAATGAAAGTTTAACGAAGTTGGAATATTGGCGGGGCAAAGATTATGCGGCAAAGGTTTGCGGACTCTATGGCGGCGCGCCGAAAGATTGGAAAGAAGCACCGAAGGAAGTAATGAATCAATTGTTGCCCGAAGATCATTTAACTTGTCTAGCGGAGGACGAACAAGGCGCGATTTGGATCGGAACTTGGCAAAACGGAACGGTTGCCGCCGATCAAAAATCCGGCAAAAATTCTTACGGCACCCCCAAAGCAATGGGTTATCCCGACAATTTTGTAACAAAAATTCTCTGTCTCAACGGAGGCGATTATTTGATCGGCTTCTACGGCGGCGGAATTGTCAAATCGATTAACCCGTTCAAATTAGTTGACCACAAACCGCTAAAAACCAGATTTAATAAAGGTAAAATATTTTCTGTTGCGCAAAATAATTTCCCCAATTTGCCCGCAAGAATAAAACCGCCAACTCTGGAAGAACTTGGAAAGATGCAGACGAAACTTGGTCGTTTTACGTCTCCAATGCCTAAAATTTATGCCGAATATCTTAATGAAGATTGGAAAACACAGGGAAACTGGATGGGACGAACTTTTCGTAATTGGGCGATAATGTGCGGAGCATCATCGCCAATGGATTTACATATAAGTCAGTCTTTGATGTGTGAGGTTTATCCGTTTATTGGACCAAACCGTAAAAAACATGATGATGTGAGATATTGGGTTCATTGGATTCAAACTAATGAACGGAGATCTCTGTGGAATCCTTATGCCGGTTCACGCCGACAATCTGAATGGGACGATCACGGCGAAGCCTATCCGATTTCATTTGACGGTCCAGATGTTTGGTATATTCTCAAAATTTACCATGAAGGCGTTTTTAAGATTGGCATGTACTTTTTTAACAAAGATGGACATGGCGGCATGAATCGGTTCCGTGACTATGTAATAGAATTTTACCACTCGCCACAAGCCCGCTATGATAAACACGCTGATCGACAATTACTTGGTCAAATTGGTGAAACAGCAGTACACAAGACAAATCAACTTGCAAAAAGCCGAGTACGTGATTTTTGGGGCGGTGTGCATAAACAGTTTATCGTTAAAGGACCTGCGACTTACATTGTTAAAGTCAGAAGGAACTATAGTTTCAACACTATTATTTCGGCGGTATCTGTTGACAAGCTAACTGGAAAGCGTTACAGTAACGATGAATTTGTTCCTTGCTTGCATAATGTACTATATGATCCGCCGCCGTTTCCAGATAATTGTGATGATCATTATCGCTATCGAATTTTAAAATTATGGAAAACTCTTGACACCAAATATGACCGTATTAAAAATACCCACATACAACGAACATTCCGAATAGCCGCGTATCAGGCGGCGAATAGCAAGGCAAACGAAAATGATATTCAACAACAAATTGAGTATTGCCTAAAGTGGCGGCTTAACCAATGGGATGACAAACAACGTAAAGAATGGGAAGATGTAATGAAAAAAGGTTGGGATGCGTTTTATAATGGCAACAAGTCTGTTAAGGAAGCATTTGACTCCTACAAGGACGGCGTGCCTGAAATATTTCGTGATTGGCCAAGATAAAACTTAAAACGGGAGAAGTTAGACAATGTCGAAGTTGCGCATGTTTTGCATATTAGTTTCAGTGCTGGTGATGTTATTTACAAATTTGTTGTGTTCTGATACAATACTGAACGATGGTTTTGTGGGGGCACTTAAAGTTGATGAATCATTTGCTTTGTTGTTCCGCACTGAATCGCAAACGTTTAGTTTGACAGGAGAATGTAGTAAAAAACCTCTTAACAATGGAGAAATTAAACCTGGCGATGCCGAATGGAAATTGAGTTCGTTTTTGTCAGATAAGTCTGGTATAACGTTGACGCAAACGGACAATCTCGGTAGTAATTGGTCAACAACCAATACTCGTTCTGTCAAAGCGTTAGCAACTTCGGTTGCGGCATTTGACGATTATAAACTTACTTTCACCATGCAGGTACGATTTCCCAAGTTAAAAAAATCCGATAATACGCCCATAATAATCAACGGTCAGCAACAATATTTCGGTCCTTATACCTGTTCGACTACTGTTGATTTAAAGGTTATCAACATCATCATAAAAAGACGGGTCGCAGGTCAGGGAGATTTCATAAAAATATCAGATACTCAAAATGTTTCATCTGTTATTGTTGGTCAAAAAATTGAGTTAAAGGTAGAAGTTGAACCAAGCGTTACCGAATTTACCAACATCTGGACAATATCAGGCGGGAAACCAATCAAAGATTATCAACCCACCACCCAAAAAGCAGAAGTTATAAATCTCACAAACACAGATTACGGACAAAAAACAATAACTTACTACCACACCGCAGGAGGAAGTACCTCAGTTAAAGCAAAAGTTACCATCAAGGGAAAAAATAAAGAGAAAACGGTAGGATATGGAATACTAAGACCAATTAATATTGAAGAAAAAGTAGAATGGGATCCTCCTAATGGTCCAATTAACTTGATAATAGAAGAAGGCATAGTTGAGATGATATGTCAGGTGGATATTAACGGTGCATGTAAATCACCAGTGGGCGGACAAGGTGCGATTGGTTTCATACAAAAAGTCCACCATAAGTCCACGTATAAAATAGTTAATGGTACTACTGGAAATTATCCAAATTACGACGTTTGGCGACTAGATGCAGGTGAAAACAGTTTTCTCTATGATGATCCTGTCATTATACAAAGTAATGTGACAAAAACTGTTTCAACCCACGATTCGCCGGGTGCGCCAGTAAGTACTACTCATCAAGAAATACATTTGATTTATGAATTTAAGACGTACTTTATGTATAAACCAACTAGTGGTATTTGGGTGACTCTTGCAAGCGTCGATTGGAATTTTGAGTGTAAATATGAAAAGGGTAAGGGAATAACCGCCAAGGAGTGGAACCCGAAAAATCCTGTTGGTACAGATTCAACGGAATTGCCTACATGGTAATTATCATGAACGAATGTAAGTAATCGTGCAAGTGAAATTTAAACCTCAACACATACAAACAAAAGGAGTACAAAAAATGATACGAAAAAACTTTTATTTTTTCAATTTAAAAATTTTTCTGGTTCTGGTATTGTTAATGAGTAACATTGGAATAGCACAAACAGATAACAAGAAGAAAATTAATCTTGATCAACCAGATAATTATTACAAAATATATGGCAAGTTAAGTAGAAATACAAGCGTACCGTGCCAGACATTTACATCGCAGTTTTTTACTAATAACATATCAGATCGCACGATTCCTTTTATTTATGACTCACATAATGTACTATCCGAAAGTGTATATTTTGATTCTCATCCAGCGAAGGTAACGACATTAGATCGATCGAATATTAAATTACGTAACTTTCAAAATGGTTTAATTGGGTTCTTTCTTATAGAAAGGCGATTGTACCTGAAACCAGGTGAAACTAAAAGCTATACATTTAATAGTTTGAATAATCTTTATGATTTTACACTTGATGGTGAGTATTCTTTTTTTCTAAAACTTCCTGTCAAATACGACGACAACACTGGAAAAGAAATCTTTGTGGAATCAGATGTCGTGAAATTGATAGTTGATAGCAAACTGGTTAATCTTTCCAAAGTAATACTACCCAATTTGCCACGAGCTTATTCCAAGCCATCGCATGGAGTTTCGATTTCGTTTGTTACAGACAAGCAGCACTACGAAAATTACGGACCGGTTTATACTAAAATTGCGACAAAAAATGTTTCAAATAATCCGTTGTCAATGATTGTTGATGCTGGGAATGTGTTTGATGTTTATGAATTGACTTTATTGACTCCCGGACGTAATCTTGATTTCCGCAAACCGGCATTGGAGGATAAAAGTGATGTCGGAAAAGTTGCTTTTACGCTTTATGGTAAAAAACTTTTAACCGAGAAAAGTAAAACGCCTAAACCTATTGTTGCTGTAAACCCCAACGAAGAAACAGCGGAAGCGGTAATTGTTTTGAATCGTATTTTTGACATGTCAACAGACGGTATTTACGGACTTATTGTAACAAGAAAGATTATTGATACGGCGGGCAAAGAACAAACCATTTCAAGTGAACCTTTTCCGATTCGGATAGGATGGCGTTTAACAACCGACGAAGTAAACGCAAAAATATTAGAGCGGCGTTTGAATGGTAACGATCCAGATTATCCCGTTTGGCAATCGCGAGACGGACTTTTTGAAACGCCTGCAAAATTGATTTCAGTTGACAAGAATACAGTGATATTGGAAAAGCCCGACGGCAAACAAACGACATTCAACATATCCGACCTCAAAAAAGAAAACCAAGACTACATCAAAAAACAAACTCAAAAAAACTCCGAACAAGAAAAAAACGAATAGAAATATTATACTCCAGTTGTTTTGAAATTCCCGAAACTACGGTAATCCTGCAACGTAAAGCGTTAGACCGGAAGTTCCGTTTTTGCGGATTGACTTTTCGTTTGATGCTTGAAATTGTAGGTTTTTTTCAAAAAGCGTACCCAGCAAACAGCATCATTGGGTGGCTCTTGACATGATAAAAGAACAAAGTACAATTTTTTCATCTTTCACCTTGTTTTTCAAGGTCAAATGGATGTACCCTTTAGCGGAATAACAAAAAAATGTTGTAGCATTATGTCATAAAATGGCTTAGCGCAAAAAAATATCATCAGTTAATAAGGAACTTCCGTTAGACGACCGTAAAACAGTTGTTCAATGGCGTAGCCTACCGCTCATACCGGCTTCGGTGTAACACTAGATAAAAATTGAAACATGAACATTTTCCAAAAACGATTTATTGTAACGTTAATTATTTTTGCAATTCAGATTTTTCTTTCGATTTTGATATTGTCAAATTTTTCTATTGCACAAGATAAAACCGAAGCCCAAAAAACCGAACCAGCAGTTCAACAAATCACTGGTCTAAATGCGAAATTTATTGTTGCGCTAATTGATGATGGTGAAGGCGGAGCTTGGATTGGAACTGAAGACGAAGGCGTTTTTCATTGCAACGCCGACGGAAAAGTTGCCCAATTTACGACAAAAAACGGTCTCGGCGATAACAACGGTTACGCTTTGGCAATTGATAAACTTGGGCGTTTGTGGGTTTGACATTTGAATACGGGCGTTTCGGTTTTTAACGGCAAAGATTGGAAAAATTATGATGTTGTTGATGG
>JAIRWK010000151.1 GCA_031268995.1 Planctomycetaceae bacterium | reverse complement strand
GAGGAAAAGGCATATAATAAAGAGCTTGCGGGGAGGCGTGTAGTGATTGAACATATCAATGCGAAAATAAAAACATTCAAAAGCATGGCATATCCTTACCGGGGACATTGCTGTAACCGACATTCGCTAAGAATGACCTTGATTTGTGGTATTATAAACTATGACAGACCGATTTAGAACGTTATTAAACAAGTCTAATAAAATCCTGTCTATCCTGCTATCCTGTAAATCCTGTCAAGAAAATAAAAACTGAATTTCATAGTGCGATGAGTATATAGAGGTGTTGTTTATTTTGACTGTCTATAATATCCAAGCGGAACAAAATAATTATGACGTACAATATAATCTCGGCAAAATTTTTTACATTGAAGGTAATTATCCATCAGCGATCAAATGGTTGCAAAAAGCATTTGAGAGCGGAGTTACAGGATTTGATAAAAGAGTCAACAGAATTAAATAAAAATGTAAGGAAAAATGTTGTACCTCCATATATTCCATTCCCTGCCAATTTTTCTCCTGATGATATATTTCCCCAAGTCACACCATCTTCGCCGCCTACTGATTGTCCTCCTGACGATGTAATATTCCCAAAACCAAAACTCTAATCCACGCCCACTATGTCGAAACCTACCGCCTATCGCATTTTCGGCTTTAGTATAAAATTAGCGACTCATTTTACCTGACTGCTATATTTTGAAGGACAAGTGGCTCGGTGGTACTTTCGCATACATTTGTTCCTTCAACCAAAAGATCAGGCAATATCACACAAATAACCTTTTAACCAATTTTAAAAAATAAAATGAATAAAAACATTTTTTCGTACATTAACAAGGACATGTTAATTTCCAAATTTTCAAATCTAACCCGTTTCGGTGTTCGGCGAAACCGGCTATTTATACCTGTCGCGGCATATTTTTTGACAACTATTTTTGTTGCGTTTATTGCAACGTTTCTAGTCGTTACGAATTGTCCGGCGGCGGAACAAATTGTAAGTAATATTCGTGGTGGTACAAAATTGCTTCGATTTCCTGATATTCATGATGATATGGTTGTGTTTTGTTATGGTGGCGACATTTGGAAGGCGTATATTTCACGTGAGAAGCCTGACACTTACACTGAAGCGATTCGCCTTACAGCTCACGAAGGTCTTGAGGTTTTTCCCAAAATTTCGCCTGATGGCAAATGGGTTGCGTTTACCGGTCAATACGACGGCGACGAACAAGTTTATGTTATCCCTTCGTCCGGCGGAATTCCGCGACAATTGACGTTTTATCCTGCGGCTGGTCCTTTGCCTCCGCGTTGGGGTTATGACAATCTTGTGTATGGTTGGACACCGGATGGGAAGAGTATTTTGTTTAGGTCGTTGCGTGATTCGAATCATGTTACCGAACTTGGGACTCTTTATACTGTCCCGTTTGATGGCGGGTTGCCGCGTAAAGTTGGGATGCCGACTTCGGGCGCGGGTGATTTTTCGCCGGACGGGTCAAAAATTGTTTATTCGCCGTTGTTTCGTGATTTTCGATCTTGGAAAAGATACGAGGGAGGTTGGGCGCAATATCTTGTCATTTTTGACCTCAATACGAAAGAAACAAAACGTCTTGACAATAATCCGCGAACCGAACGCGAGCCAATTTGGATTGGTGATAAAATCTATTTCACTTCGGATCGTACCGGCACTATGAATTTATTTGAATACGACACCAAAACTGCAAAAATTACGCAATTGACTTATGAAAAAACTTGGGATGTGAGATGGGCTTCCGGTGATCAGGTTTCAAAGCAGATTGTGTTTGAGGTTGGCGGCGGTTTGGTGTTATTTGATCCGAAAGCCGGTAATTTGCCCAACGTGTCGCGAGGGCGGCAAAATAAATTGACGATAAATGTACCTCATGACGGGTTAGCGATGCGACCGTCGCGGGTTAAGGTGAACAAGAATATTGAGAGTTATGCGGTTGCTCCGAATGAGGGCGCGGCAAAAGGACGAGTTGCGGTGATTGCTCGCGGTGATTTATTTGTGTTGCCTGTTGACAAGGGGTTTGTCAAAAATTTGACCAACTCCAGCAATGCACATGATCGCGAGGCGGTGTTTTCAAAAGACGGTTCAAAAATCGTTTTTATTTCGGATAATGTTGCTGCGAATTTACCGTTTGATCAGAGATCAAAAAGGCAAATCATTTCCGCAACTTCAGACGAAACCGAAGACCGTATTTATGTTATTGATCCCAAAGGCGAGAAAAATCAAGAGTTGGTTGCGGGCAATTTTACGGGGCGGCTTGACGGGTTGAAGATTTCGCCGGACGGGAAATTTATTTCGGTCAATGATAACAAGGCGAAGTTGTATATTGTTCCGTTTGAGGATGTTGACGGTTACAAAAAGGGCGTAGCATTTGAGGTAGCGGCGGGCAAAAATGGTGATACGCCTCATGGCAGGTGGTCGCCTTGCGGTGAGTATCTTGCCTACACAAAATCTAACACGCAAGATGTCAGTTCGCTTTATATCTGGAACGTCAAAACGAAAACCGAAACAAAAGTTACCGATCAATTTTTCGACGTATCCGAACCCGAATGGAGTCCCAACGGCGATTTTTTGTACTACTTATCGGTACGTGAATTCTCGCCGCAAATAAGTAGTATTGAGTGGAATTTTGCCGGCAATCGTAATGTCGGAATTTTTGCTTTGGCGTTGCGAAAAGATGTAAAGAATCCGTTTGCCCCTCAATTCGAAAATGACGACGACAGTGAAAAATCAAAAGACGACGCTAAAGATTCGAAAGATAAAAAAGACAATAAAGACAGTGATGACAAAACGGCGGATGCAAAAGAAAAAGATAGCGGGAAGGACAAGAAAATTGTCAAACCGACGGTGATTGATTTTGACGGTTTGGCGAAGCGTGTAGTTCATGTGCCGTTGGATGCGGACAATATTGGCGGGCTTTCTGTAACGGACAAGTATTTGGTCTATGTCAAAAGGGGCGCGCAATTTTACGGTCGCGAATCTGACAGGAAGCCGCAGATTTTTTTGTTTGACATCAAGGAGCGCAAGGAAAAAGTTTTGATCAATGATGTTGGCGGTTATGTGATTTCGCCGGATGGTTTGCGGTTAGTTTTTAGTGAGGATGGTTTGAAGTCGGTTGAGGTCAAACCGGATGCGAAGCCGACCAATTTACCTGTTGATCAAATGTATGTTAATTCGGTTCCAGTTGAGGAGTGGGCGGAGATTTATCGCGAGGTATGGCGCAAGTTTAGAGACTATTTTTATGTCAGCAACATGCACGGTTATGATTGGCGCGGGCTTGGCGAGCAGTACAAGGAGCTTTTACCTCATGTTGCGCATCGCAGTGATTTGAATTATGTTATTGCGGAGTTAATTAGTGAATTGAATGTTGGTCATGCGTACATTCAAGGCGGTGATTTTGTTTTACCGCCGCGACCGAAAGTTGGGTTAGCTGGTTGTCGTTTTGAGTTGGACGAGCGGGCAAATTTGTACAGAATTGCGAAAATTTATGAAGGCGAAAACGAGGAGTCAAAATATCGTTCGCCGTTGCGCGAGGTAGGGGTTGATGTGAAGATTGGCGATTATGTGCTTGAGGTGGATGGTATCGCGTTGCGGGGCAATGACAACCCGTATTTTTTGTTGCGCAATCGTACTGACCCGATAGCGTTGACATTGAATGACAAACCGGAATTTGAAGGTTCGCGAAAGACGACATACAAGCCGATTGAGAGTGAGGGTAATTTGATTTATCTTGATTTCGTGTCGAGTTGTCGTGAGGCGGTTGACAAGGCGACAAATGGCATGGTTGG
Source organism: Planctomycetaceae bacterium (assembly GCA_031268995.1). GTDB lineage: Bacteria > Planctomycetota > Planctomycetia > Pirellulales > Thermoguttaceae > WRKP01. The sequence goes on along the minus strand of JAIRWK010000151.1, from coordinate 13,916 downwards.
TTATTTACATATTCCTGACATGAGTGCGCCGGGAGCTTATGAGTTTTTGAAATGGTATTATCCGCAGATACGCAAGGAAGGTTTAATTGTGGATGTACGGTCAAATGGCGGGGGAAATATTTCGCAATGGATAATAATGCGGATGAATCAGAAGTTGCTTGGGACGCGATTTGGCGGGGTTGACGAGTCGCCGGATGCGTATCCGGCGTTAGCGAGGCATGGTCATCAAGTTTGTTTAATTAGTGAGACATCGGCGAGTGATGGTGATATTTTTCCGTATTATTTCCGCGAGGCGGGGTTGGGGCAACTGATCGGCAAGCGGAGTTGGGGCGGAGTGGTTGGCATTTCGCCGCGTGGTCAATTGTTGGATGGCGGAACTGCGTTTGTACCGTTAAATGGAACGAATGACAAAGACGGAAATTGGGTAATCGAAGGAACTGGTGTATTGCCGGACATTGAGGTTGAAAATGATCCGAAGTCAATGATCGAGGGCAAAGACCCGCAACTTGAACGCGGAATAATTGAAGTATTGAAAAAAATTCAAAACTCGCCGGTCAAGTGGCCCTCTTGGCCAAAACACCCGATCAAAACAAAATCAGCCAAGTAATGCGAGTGTTGAGTGGTCAGTGGTATACCGTAGCCGGTAAGGCGATAGGCTTTGCCCCTGAACAACCGCTTCACGTTGTTGCGCTTGCGTGTCCAGCTTCAGGAATTTTAAAACAGCTTGAGTATAAGTGTGAGTGGCAAATGTTTTTTCGACCCGATGCCGAGCAGAATTACTTCAGATCGGCATCGGTCGATTTCGGTCGAAAAAAACGTGAAGCCTACTACTAATACCGGTAATACCGGCTCCGGTACAAAAGATTTTTTCGGATTCCTATTGACAGAATTTTGAATATCTGTATTATTAGCCCGCGATTGGTTTGTCGATGATTTATCGGCGAGCCAATTGTGTGCTCAAGCTACTTTAAAATTCATGGAGCTGGACACGCAGGCGTGGCATCGCGAGGCGGTTGTTCAAGGGCGAAGCCTACCGCCCATACCGGCTCCGGTATAGCTGGTATGTCAATCGTACTGGTTTTTTTGTTGAACGTCTTGCGTTGAGGCGTTGATGGTGTTATGAGTGTACTTTAAGGAGCATTTGAATTGGCGTATGAATTTGTTTCTTGCTGATTGGTGCTAATTGGAGTGTGATTGTTTATGTTGGAGCTGTGTTGGCTCCGGTGTAAATTCATTTTTTTAACAAGGAGATTTCAGATGAAGACTTTGGAAAATTGGCGAGTTAAATTCTCGTCATTTATGGCAAATTCAGTGTTAATTTTGCCAAATGTTAAAATAGCGAAGGGGGGGGGGGGTACGTAAGCAAGGCAAACGATCTTGTTATGAACTCTTACCCAAAAAGCAAAATAATTTTTTTGCTTTTACTCTTGTTGAACTTCTTGTAGTAATCGCGATCATTGGTGTTTTGATTGCACTTCTTTTACCTGCGGTGCAGGCGGCACGTGAAGCGGCGCGGCGTATGTCTTGTTCAAATAATTTGAGACAGCACATAATCGCAGTCCACAACTACGCCGACGTGAATAAGACAAAACTTCCGTTTGGACAAAGTTACAGATATACAGCCAGTGCTGCTGCTCAGGCAAATTTGAACACGCCTGATTGGTGGCTTAGGACGGGATTACCGGTACCTGCAAATCCGGCAGCTGATGGAGCAGCACGGCATTCATGGTTACCGTCGCTTTGGCCCTTTGTTGAGCAGGTGTCGCTTTTCAATGCGTACAATTTCGGTTACAGCTTTTTTAACGTACCGAATAGTACTACCGCTAAAGATGGTCCCTCTAACATATCTCTCAAATTTTACTTTTGTCCGAGTGATCGCGGTAGTGGTTACGTTGCATATTCCGGCTATTCGGGCAACGGGTATTCACGTGGTAATTACGTCGTTAATTTCGGCAATTCAGCCGCGTTTAATTATGCACTTCCACCACCGAGTAAACCTGCCGGTACCGGATGGTTGGGTGCGCCGTTTGCACCGAATATTTGGTACTCGATAAGTGAAGTACGCGACGGTATGTCAAATACGATGTTCTTTTCGGAAGTCTTGATGGCACCCAACGACGCGAATGATTTGCGAGGATCACCTCTTGACACTAACGCTTCGTTCTTCACGACACTAGCAACCCCAAACACGACTACACCTGATAGATGTTATTGCTTGTTCAACTCGCCGAAAATGCCAACATCCAGTACCACTTCGCCTGTAACTAATGGTACGCTAGTTACATTAGCGGCACGAAGTAATCACTCAGGCGGTGTAAATGTTGCGATGGGAGATGCGGTTGTGCGGTTCGTGAACAATAGCGTTACGTTAGGTGTTTGGCAAGCCGCCGGCTCGTCTGAAGGTAGAGAAGCAAGTTCGTTTTGATACTTGTTTAAGTTAGATAAATGCGATCAGAAATGAATTATTGTACAAAAATTATAATCCAAATTTGATCGTTTGTTTTTGAAATACTTTACGCTCAAGTTATTTTATACTCAAGCTACTTTAAAATTCTTGAATCTGAACGCGCAAACGCAACAACGTGAAGCAGTTGTTCAAGGGCGAAGCCTATCGCCTTACCGGCTACGGTATACCGTATTGTATTTCGTGTGTATTTCAAACCTTAAAAAATTTAAAATTTAATTACGAAAGATGAAAAAATTAGTTTGTATTGTGATGTTAATTGTGTTAGCGGTTTGTGTTGGTTGTAATCGGGATGCGCGGCGTTATGCCAGCGTTTCAGGTACGGTTACGATAAATGGGCAACCGCTAAGTAGAGGCACAATTCAGTTTGTTCCTGTTGCAGATGGTTATGACGGAGGCGGCACTATTGTTCAAGGCAAATTTACCGCTTCTGTTCCGTTCGGTGAATGTAAAGTCAATATCAGCGGAGAATTTTTTGATGACGCGGACGAAAACGGTAATCCACGAAGTACAAAAAAATCTGTTGTCAACGGCGTTGAACAAATTGACGAACCCAATGCGAAATTTACCGTCCCGCCCAGATACGTAAGCGATTCGCCGTTGCTGGCAGAAGTCAAAACATCAGGAGACAACTCGTTTTCGTTTGATGTCGAAGTCAAATAAAAAAGGAATGTAACCCGAAGCCTGTCACCTTATCAGCTTCGGTTCATTTTGTCCCTTATGTCCCTATTGTCCCTCAATAGAGCTACCGGACAAAAGTGTAATCAACTAATCTTAAAATTAATTTTTAACAAATAAATTATGAAAGGAACTTTCAAATGAAAAGTCAATTTTCAGACAATTTCAAAACAGATCAGTGCCAACGGGCATTTACGCTTGTTGAGCTTTTGGTTGTGGTAGCAATTATTGGCGTTTTAATTGCTATTCTTTTACCCGCGATTCAAGCGGCGCGTGAAGCATCAAGACGAATGGCATGTTCAAATAATTTAAGACAACACGCCCTCGCCTTGCACAACTACGCCGACGCAAACGACACAATGTACCCTTACGGTCAATGCTACAAATATTCCAATCCTGCTACCACTGCGATTACCACGCCAGCTTGGTGGGGAGGTAGCGGATTGCCTGTGCCGAACTCCAGTAGTCTTTCGCTTAGCAATGGACATGTACGGCATTCATGGTTGCCGCCGCTTTGGCCCTTTGTTGAACAGGCATCGCTTCTCGAAGCGTATGATTTCAGTTTCAATTTTGCCGAAGCTCCGAATTGTACGTATGAAAAAACCGGTGCTGCCAACGCAGTTCTTGAATTTTATTCATGTCCGAGTGATCGGGTAGGCGGCGTTGTTAGTTATGGCAGTCTCAATTATTACGCACGTGGAAATTATGTTGTCAATTTTGGACACGACCGTGCGTTTAACTATACACTTCCGCCGCCGAGTAAACATTTGGTTTTTCCTTGGCATGGCAAGGCACCGTTTGCACCGAATATTTGGTACGGGCTTAATTCAATTACTGACGGACTTTCAAATACTATGTTTTGGTCGGAATTGAAACAAGCTCCCGATAATGCCAATGATTTACGCGGAACGCCACTTGACACGAATTGCTCGTTCTACACAACAGAAGCGGGGCCAAATACGTCAACTGCCGACTCCTGCTATTGCACTTACAACAAACCCGAAATGCCAAGCACCGGTACTGCGGTAACTAATGGAACACAAGTCAGAGTTTCTGCGAGAAGTTACCACACTAACGGCGTAAACACTGCATTCGGCGACGGAAGCGTGCGATTGGTAAACAATAGTACAAGCCTAAACGTATGGCAAGCCATCGGCTCCGCCAGCGGCGACGAACCAATCACATCGTTTTAAATAAACCTAAGCTGTTTTAAATTGCCCAAGCCGGATACACAATCGCAACAACACGAAACGGTTGCTCAAGGTTGAAACCTACCGGCTACGGTATTGTACAATGCGCCTTTATACTCAAGCTGTTTTAAAATTCCTGAAGCTGCGGCAAACCTACAACGCAGAGCGTTAGGCAAACGCAACAACGTGAAGCGGTTATTCATGGGCGAAGCCTACCGCCCATACCGGCTACAGTATAATAGCATCGAATGCTCATTATTCATGCCTTTATGCTTTTATTTTTTTAAAGGCATAAAGAGCCGATTCGTGAAGGGACAAGTGGTGAGAGCCTAACAAAACTTCCCAGTATCGGACGCATACTAGAATAAAACCACCCCTAACCCCTCCAAAGGAGGGGAATAATTCCACTCCTTTGGAGGGGCTAGGGGTGGTTCCCCTTAACTTTAGGGTATTAATGGTAATTTAATTTCAGGGTGATGCCTAAGTCGAAAGCGGTCTGCTAATATCGTCGAGAATTGCTTCAAGAGATTCCTCGTCGTCTGCTTCGGATTTATGGTTCTCAAGAACTACGCCGTCAACTCCGGTTTCCTCACTTTCGCCCGACATTGAAGTATTAAATTGCAATGGTTGAAGGTCAAGTTGGGAAGCCATTTCAAGTGCTGATAAATTGTTACCTGTCGCAGTTTCGGTTTGAACAATATTGTCGGCAATTTCATTTGATAACACGTTGTCCGTCGGCGTTATATTGCCCTCAATATTATTCAAATCATCTGCCAGTGTTACATTGTCCGCCGCAATAACTCCAGCATCAAGAGCTTCACCAGATACAATTCCGGCATCTTCCGTTTTTTCATTTGTTGTGTTTTCCGTTGTATTTTCGGTTATTATGTCAGTTGGAATTGGCGAGATTTCGGGTTGTTGAGGATTTAATTCGTTGGCATCGGCAATTTCGGGAAGCGGATTTTTTGTAACGTTAATTAGCGGCTTGACTGCGAGAATTTGCTCTGCGCGGTTGTTGTCAATTATCCCAATATGCTTCGCAGTATCAATAAACCTAGACACAACATTAAACGCCTCACCAAATATCGATGTCATCGATTCCCGCAATTCATTATTTTCATCAATATTACGGTTTATCTGTTCGCTTTCTTTTTCGACTTCGCTCAAGTTTTCGATAATAGAATCAAAAACACTTGCGGAACCGTTCACAATTTCTTTCACCTCGACAATTTCACTCACAAGCTCTGATACAGATTTTGAAATCAAATCAACCTTCTGATTTAGTTTCTCAACCCGCTCATTCAAAGGCGCGAATTTTGTCCGCAGTTCTTTTAACCGATCCAATGCTACCGACAAATTTTCTGTTATCTTACTCATCGTATTTTTCCGTTCAACCTAAATACATGTTAAGGAATTTTAAACTATACCAACATCGGTATACCGTAGCCGGTAGGCTTCGCCTCAGAACAACCGCGCCGCCATCAACTTGACTAACCGTATCTCACAAAATAACGCCCGTCAACCAATTTCAAACCTCATCCCAAATTAAAAGAAAGAAAATAATGCCAAAATCACTACAACCATTATTTCAGGAATCAAGATAACCCACCAACAAGAAAAATATACCGAAGCTGGTATATGCGGTTGGTCATGGGTATACCGTAGCCGGTAAGGCGATAGGCTTCGCCCCTGAACAACCGCTTCACGTTGTTACGCTTGCGTGTCCAGCTAAAACAGCTTGAGCGATCTTGTCCCGTTAGAGACAACATGTTGGTAGAAAATGGTGAATGTCAGAAATATTCCGTGTCCCGTATGGACGCAACGTGATTAAAATTTAAACCGTTTCAAAAGCCCTCACATTCCATCCCTAGCGGAACGGCGAAAACCAGATATACCGAAGCCGGTGTGAGTGATGGCTTCGGTATATCTTTTTTGTACAATAATTTTGATCGTACAATTTTTTACATTGGCAGAGTTCCGAAAATGAAATTCAATGGAGTGCGTCGTCTTTGTATTCGGCGTTCGGATGGGAACTTGACTCCAGCGGACTCTAGTTGATTAACATAGTCCACCGAAATATTCAATAACTCGTTCATGTAAAACGTCCGCTTTATCGGTGCCTCGTCCTCAAGCCCCTTGCGCAACTCCTCCAACTCGTCAACATGCTCATTGAGCCTGTCTAACTCCGCGAAAAATTGCGCCTCATTCAACGTCGCATATTTACGAGCTTGACGTACTTTGTAATTCTCAATTTGCTCCGCCAAAATGTTAAATTCCTTGTCCTTCTTGACACGTTCCGACGATAACTCCCGTAACTTTTTCACAGTATCCGCCGTAACATAAGCCGGCTCTTTCGCTGGATTTGTAGTTGCGGGAATTTTGGTCAACGTCAACGGATTGTCAAGATCAGATTCGCAAATTCCCTCAAGTACATCACTCAACGCAGGTAAAACTACATCAGCAGCTACTCCCTCACGTTGCGGTGAAATTCCCTCAGGACTGTAAAAACCTTGTATCGTAATCTTGATCGCACCAAGCGAATTCGTTCTGCCCGGAAATAATTCCTCGCCAAGAGATTTCATTTGTTGAACCGTTCCTTTGCCATGCGTCCTTGAATCGCCAACAATCAACCCGCGTTTGTAATCCCGTATCGCACCAGCAAAAATTTCACTCGCACTCGCACTAAATTTGCTCGTAACAACCACCAATGCACCAGTCCAATCACAACCTGGATCTGGATCATCACGCATTTGCGGTCGTGAACTCTCCTCTTTTGTTTGGACAGTTGTTCCCGTTCCGATGAAAAGTCCCGTTAATTGAATCGCCTCCATCAACGACCCGCCGCCATTACGCCGCAAATCCAACAAAACAACATCAACATCCTTCGTAACAAATTCAGCTAAAATCTTTTTGACATCTGTTGTTGTGCTTCTAGCATTGGGGGCGCCTTTTCTTATCGCGTCCATGTCAAGATAAAAATCAGGTAAATCAATCACGCCAACCTTATACGGTTTACCGTCACTCTTTTTGCCGGACTCAAATATCTCCGACTTCACAACCTGATCCTTCAAATCAACCTTGTCCCTAACAATCCTCACAACCTTAGACGTTCCGCCCGACTGCACCTCCAAACGCACAATCGTACCCTTGATACCACGAATCAAACCAACAACATCCGTCAACTTGAAATCAATAATGTCCTCAAGATTGCCCTCTTCGCCTTGACCAACCGCAACTATCCTGTCGTCAACCTTCAACTCGCCCGACTTCTCCGCCGGTCCGCCTTTAGTCAACGCCTTTATAACCGTGTAGCCGTCCTCCATCGTCAACGTTGCACCAATTCCCTCAATGTTCTTGCTCATAACACCATCAAAACTCGCTAACGTTGAAGGAGACATGTAATTCGTATGCGGATCAAACGCACCGGCAATAGACGACAAATAATGCTCAAGCACTTCGTCATTCGCATTTTGCTTAACCTGATCAAGCACCTCCCTGTCCGTAATATGATTCTCCAGCAACATGCGTTTCCTAAAACTCGTATAACGCTTGTTCAACCGCTCAATCGGATCACGCGTGTCAGCAACAGACTCTTTCGAAGCTTCCTTGTTGTCGGCTTTCGCCTTCTCGCGTTCTTTCGCCTTCTCGCGTTCCTTGCCTTTGATGTCAAGAATGTCATCCTTAATCCTCTTTCTCCATCGGTCAAACGCCTCTTCCGGCGACTTTGCCCACTTCATCAAATCCTTCTCCCGAATAATTTCCTCGTCAACCGTGAAATCATGTTGTATGTCAAGTATCTTAATCACCATGTCAATACGCTCCCTAACACGCTCAAGATACCTGTTGTATATTGCAAAAGCAGGCGTGAGACTGTTGGGACCTTGGTTTGCGTATTGGGCAAACTTCGCCTCGTACTTTTTTGAAAACTCGTCAACATCAGATTGATAAAAATACATCTTGAGCGGATCAAGCATTTTCAAATAAATACGAAACGCCTCTTTCGAAACAACACTATCAATCTTTCGTTGCGAAATGTGATGGCGTTCAAGTTGCGCGATGAAAAGTTTCGCTATCGTCTGCTCCCGAATACTCGGCATAAGCGGCAAAGGCGAAATGTCATCGGCTTTGTTTGCACTGACGCGAATTTCGCTTGTTTGAATTTCGCTTGACTGCGCAGTTGAGTCGGAATGTTTAGCCGGCGGCGTGATCGGTTGCCCTGATGATTCACGCTGACAAGCACCGCAAAATATAGTACTGACAAAAAGTACACAAAATAGCGTCTTAATTGTCTTAGTAAATGATGTCTTCATAGAAAATTTTTTCCTGTAAATTGTAAAACCTTTAAACTGTTCGCACCTTAACCTCCAGCGACCCGCGCAGCCTTCCACATTGGAAAACCTAAAACATAACGCCAAAATATCGCCGAAACCAAAATGCTTTTAAATACCTAAACCAATACGGACGGCAAGTTTCGCCCTTGAACAACCGCTTCGCGTTGTTGCGATTGCGTGTTCATTGGACGTGTTTCACCCCGCGAGGCGTGGATTGTACCAATAAGTACAAAACGACACAACAGGAAAATTAAAGTTTCCTGCAAACTGCCCAATTATGCTCAAGCCGTTTTAAAATTCCCAAAACTGGACACAAAAGCGTAGCATCGCGAAGCAGTTGTTCAAGCATGAAGCCTACCGTTCATATACTCAAGCTGTTTTGAAATTCCTGAAGCGGAACACGCAAACGCAACAACGTGAAGCGGTCGTTCAAGGGCGAAGCCTATCGCCCTACCGGCTACGGTATACCGCGAAGGCGAAAAAGTCGCACGAAGGTTTTTAAATAATCTTTCTTCGCCTTTGCGGTGCGTAACGTGATCACGTTGTTGCTCCGCCGTCTTCCTCAAACTCCTCCTCAACCGCATCAATATCCTCGTAATCATAGTCATCATCCGAAGCCACCTCTAACTCGTCATCGTACTCGTCGTCCGAATCGGCTTCGTCAAATTCACTGTCGTCATCCTCGTCATCGATCTCGTCAAATTCCGCATCCGAAAGCTCCTCAAAATCGATGTCAAACTCATCATCAAAATCGTCGTCGTTGAAGTCTTCATCCCATTCGTCAATAAATGTCGTATTTCGCATTTGTCAATAAAAATCTATCTGCACCAAACACATATCAGCTTTCAATTTCTCAATATACGTTTGGTAATCTTTCAGGAATATCAAATTGTACAAACATACTTTAACTATCGTACAAAAAAGATATTCCTCTAGCAATTGTCAATTTGGGCAATCACAATAATTGCCCACCACCATTTCAAACTACACAAAACAAATGAAAGAAAACTTCCCGAAGCATATTCGCTTTAGGGAATTTTTAAAAATCCTATTTGCCAAAAACAAACCATTTCAAATTCGGTCGATTTTCAGTCGGTGGAAATCGACCGAATTCGAATAAAATTAATTTTTAGCAAAATTCCCTTTACGTTCTTTGTTTATTTCCGTACCAAACAATCTGCATTCTTGGGCAATAGCCGAATCCTCTTGCCTCACAACGTTCGATAATCCACTCGGCTTTTTGATCCATCGTCGCAACATCTGTAGCTTGAGGCATTAACAAAACACGCTCCGGCAATACGTCTTGCAATTTCTCAAGATACAAATCTACTTCGTCCAAATCTTGAGGCACATCAACGACAAACTTCAATTGATAGTTATAGCGTTTGATCAACTTCTGCACAATGTCAGGTCTGGAATAACATTCGTTAAATTGTTCATTCGATTTTTGTGAATTCAACGGTTGAGCATTACTTAATTTTGGGCTTATTGACATAAGATCGCAATACACTTCAGCATAAAAAATACCCGATGTCTCAATCGTAATTTTGTAATCAAAATCCCCCAACAACCTCGTCAATTCCGCAATTTCGCTTGAAAACATCGGCTCGCCGCCCGTCAATATTACATGCGGTCGATCAAGCAATAACACTCGTCCGGCAATCTCTTCTGGCGAAAGATCCGCTCCATGTTCAAACTCTGACGTACTGGGAAAATGTCTCGCGTAATCCGTATCACAATACCGACAACGTAACGGACAACCAAGCAAACGAACAAAAACACTGTAGGTACCCGTCCAAACCCCTTCACCTTGACGCGATTGATATATTTCAAGAACCCACATAAACCACTCCTCCCAACAAACAAATTATACTGAAGCCGATCCAAGCGATAGGTTTTTCGCCCTCGAACAAACGCCAATCGCCATAAGGCTTGGCGCGTTTGACTTCGGAGATATGAAAATAACTTCGATAGTATACCGTAGCCGGTAGGGCGATAGGCTTCGCCCTTGAACAACCGCTTCGCGATACCACGCTTGCGCGTTCAGTTGCGGGAATTTCAAAACAGCCTGAATATAATTAAGAGCGAAATCTTACCAAATTAAATCAAAAAGACAAGAAGCCGGTATGGGCGGGTACTGTGTTGTGTATCGGTAGGATGGTAGAATGTGCGGAATAATTGTCTGTTCAATACGGCGGTCTGGTCAAAAAATTATACCGCCGACATTGAGAACAAACAAAATTGTATCGAAGTCTTCAACAACGCTATCGGTTTTGATATAACAATTTAGCAAAAACTTTGCCCGAAATATTGTACCTAAATAATTGGGATAAATAATGAACGGCTTAACCTTAACTTTAAATTAATCACAAACACAAATGAAATTTAATTTTTTTTCTTTGGCTGTAACGTTGCCAGTTGTAATTTTTGTAACAATAAATGCCTCTTTGAGCATTGCTGTCGCGGCTTATCCGCCAGTCAAACAAGACCAACAAACGGATACTTATTTCGGTACGCAAATTAGCGATCCGTATCGTTGGATGGAAACCAATGATACGAAAGAGTTGTCGGATTGGATTGAAAAGGAAAACGAATTGTCGCGGAAATATCTTGACGGCATTAGTTTCCACAGCGAATTGAAGAAGCGTTTAACGGAAGTGATAAATTATCCGCGTCATTCGACTCCTTGGACAAAAAATGATAAAACTTTTTATCTCAAAAATAATGGCTTGCAAAACCAGTCCGTCCTTTACGTACTCGACAAACCGGAATCCGAACCGCGTGTTTTAATAGACCCGAACAAATTTTCGGATGATGGAACGGTTAGTTTAGGATCAATTTCCGTTTCAAAAAATGCGGACTATATCGCCTATTCGATTTCGGTAAGCGGCTCGGATTGGAAAGAAATAAAAGTGCGCAATATTGCAACAGGCAACGATTTGCCTGACAAGATCGAATGGGTTAAATTTTCCGGTATCGCTTGGCATGGCGACGGTTTTTTTTACAGTCGTTACGACGCGCCGCCGGAAGGTGAGTTTTTGACCGCAAAAAACGAAAACCACAAAATATTTTTCCACAAACTTAACTCGCAACAAAAAGATGATACCCTAATTCGCGAAGACAAAAAAAATCCATTGCGAACCCGCCAAGCTCACACCGATTCGGATGAAAAATTTCTATTCATCAGCGAATCCGAATCTACCTACGGAAACTCGCTTGAGTTTAAAAATTTGACCGCTAAGGATTCCGAATTCCAAAAAATTGTAAATGATTTTAAATCCGCTCAAGATGTGGTTACGGTTGTTGATGGTAAGTTTTATGTGTTGACAGATCGCGAGGCTTCAAAAAAGCGGCTTGTCGTTGTTGATCCTGCGAAACCGGAACAGAAAAATTGGTCGAACATTATCCCCGAATCGGATTCGTTGTTGGGTTCTGTTTCTCATATTGGCGGCAAACTTATTGCGACTTTTTTGAAAGATGCATCTGATGTTGCTTTTGTTTATGACTTGCAAGGTAAACGGATACGAGAACTAAATCTGCCGACTTTTGGTAAAGTTGGTTTTTCGGGCGAAAAAGATTCTCCTGTGTTTTTCCAATCGTTTACTTCGTTTGTTTATCCGACAGTTATTTATCGTACAAATATTGACAGCGGCGAAAACAATGTGATGTTTCCGGCAGCAATTGACATCAATCCCGATAATTACACCACAGAACGTGTTTGGTACACAAACAGCGACAACAAGAAAATACCTATTTTTTTAATTTATAAAAAGGGAATTGAAAATAACGGACTCAATCCGACATTGCTTTATGGTTATGGCGGATTTAATATTTCGCTTTCACCGTCGTTTTCGGCGTTACGCTTGCCGTTTCTTGAACGCGGCGGTATTTATGCGGTTGCGATATTACGCGGCGGTGGCGAATACGGCGAAGAATGGCACAAAGCCGGAACAAAATTACAAAAACAAAATGTGTTCAATGACTTTATTGCGGCGGCGGAATTTTTGATCGACAAGCGTTATACTTCGCCGTCGAAACTCGCAATTCTTGGCGGCTCAAACGGCGGCTTGCTCGTCGCCGCAACGGCGTTACAACGTCCAGATTTATTCAAGGCGGCGGTTCCTAGAGTTGGTGTTTTGGACATGTTGCGTTACCACAAATTCACCATCGGCTGGGCTTGGGCAACCGACTACGGAACAAGTGAAGATAACAAAGAAATGTTCGACTACTTGCTCAAATACTCACCATTGCACAACGTCAAACCCAATACAGATTACCCCGCAATGTTGATAATGACATCGGATCATGATGACCGTGTTGTTCCCGCGCACTCATTCAAATTCGCCGCAACCATGCAACAAAAAAGTACAAGCAAAAAACCAATCTACATCCGCATCGAAACCAAAGCCGGTCACGGAGCTGGAAAACCAATATCAAAACAACTAGACGAAGAAGCCGACGTTTGGTCGTTCATTTTGGATCAATTGGAAAAATAAACACAAACGTATTCAAACTGTTGTACAATTCCCAAAGCCAAACACGCAATCATAACAATGTAAAGTTAGTTGCTCAAAGGCGAAAATTTTGTCCATGCCGGCTACGGTATACCATTTATTTTAACTATTAAATTTAATTTATGTCGAAACGTCCAGTTCGATTTTTTAATACGACGGGTCCTTGTCGTCCTGATGATCATTACATGTTGCCGCCGGCGGAACGATTGCGCGGGGCGCAGTTGCACCGTTATATTGAAGATGAGCTTTACTGGTCTCTTCATGCGCCGCGTCAAACCGGTAAAACAACATTCTTGCAAAGTTGGATGCGGGAGTTAAACGAGTCGGGCAATGTTGTTGCGTGTTACGTAAGCATAGAAGACAGTCAAGGCGTTCTTGAACGAGCGGAGGCAATGCGAACAATCTACAAAGCGATTTGTTATTATGCCGAGTCCGCAAAATTACCAATCCCAATCTGTAATACCGAAGATACTGAAGGTCTATTACGATTCACTTTATCTACTTGGTCAAAATTGGTTGCTCCTAAACCGCTTGTAGTTTTATTTGATGAGGTGGATGTTCTTGAAGGCGAGGCGATGATTAGTTTTCTTCGTCAACTTCGCGGCGGTTTTGCAACACGTGGCGTTGGTATTTTTCCGGTATCAATTTCGTTGGTTGGAATGCGTGACTTGAAGGATTACATTACCAATGTCAAAGGCGGAGTAGCACCGAATCCGGGTTCGCCGTTTAATATTAAGGA
>JAIRWK010000142.1 GCA_031268995.1 Planctomycetaceae bacterium | reverse complement strand
ATTATTTCGTTTTTTGGTGACCATATTTGAAAACGCAATAGAAAACTATGGCATCAGTTGCTCAAGCCAAATAAATCCGCACTGGGTAACTGTAGAGTTACAAGAAAGACTTTACCATTACAGCCCTTATTTATCAAGTTTCCCTTAGTAGCCAACAAAGCCCTCAAACGCGCCCTTATGTTTTAGATGATGGATTATTACCAAAAAAAATTGAACGAAAAATAAGGGAATAAGGGGGCGCATATTTGGTGCAATTCGGGGTGACTAAAAGGGGATTTGTAACTATTCAGTAAGGGGTATGATTTTGAGTGAAGGCAGGCGAAATTTTGGCAAATTTCAATTTTTAGGGATGATTTGAAAAATATGTACCAAATAGGCAATTTTTATCAGGCAAAGTCCCATAAATCATTCACGCCTCCAGATAGTAAACTCAGAGGCAACTGAATAGTTACGGGGATTTTACAAATGCTGAAGTGATATTTTCCAGTAAAATTGACTGTAGTTCCCCAGTTGCCGTGCGGATTTATTTGGGTTGGAAAACTGAATAGTTACTGTATTGTATAAATCAGTCACTCTCCAAAATGTGAAATAAACCGAATAATTCCTCATTTTTCAATCACCTTTTCGTAAGTTCCGCCGCTGGAAAAGTGTTCTTTTTGTGCTTTATTCCAACTACCGAACACGTTGTCGATAGTGAAAAGTTCCACCGGCTTGAATTGGTTGGCATATTTTGCCATAACGTTTGGATTAGTTGGACGGTAAAAGTTTTTCGCAATAATTTCTTGCGCTACCGGTTCATAAAGAAAGTTGAGATACGCTTCGGCAATGTCGCGAGTTTCTTTTTTTTCGACATTTTTATCTACAAGAGCAACCGGCGGTTCCGCAAGAATCGAAATCGAAGGCGTCACAATCTCAAACTCGCCGCCGTCTTTTAGAAACAACAACGCCTCATTTTCCCACGCCAGTAAAACATCGCCTTCGCCGTTTCTCGCAAATTGCTGCGTTGCACCGCGCGCACCAGTCGCTTTTGCGGGCGACTTTTGATCGTTGAACAATTTTTTCACAAACTCAAACGCTTTCGCTTGTGCCGCTTTCGCTTCGTTTGTTTTCGCCGAATCGTGCAATGCGGAAAAATCGCCGAGTTCTTTTTTCAGGATATATCCCCAAGCCGCAAGATAATTCCATCGCGCGCCGCCCGACGTTTGCGGATTCGGCGTGACAATCGTTACATTGTCTTTGAGTAAATCATCCCAGTCGCGAATATGCTTCGGATTTCCTTTCCGCACAAGAAAAATAATCATTGATGTATAAGGGCAACTGTTATTTGGCAGGCGTTTTTGCCAGTCCTCTGGAAGTAAATCCGCGTTTTCGTGAATCACATCAATGTCGTAACCAAGCGCCAGCGTAACCACATCGGCTTCATTGCCAGTGATTACACTACGGGACTGCTTTCCTGAGCCGCCATGACTTTGTTTGACCTCAATTTTTTCTCCTTTTTCCTGTTGCCATTTTTGTTCAAATGCGGAATTGATCGCTTTATATAACTCGCGAGTCGGATCGTAGGAAACGTTTAGGATTTCCCGTTTTTGCGAAGAATTGCCACATCCCTTAACACAAATTCCGCAAATTACACTGACTGCTAGAATTAAAATTGTAAAACATCGTTTCATGTTTTTCCTTTTGAAGCTTTGTTACAAAAAACGGACCCGTGAAATATCACGGGAAACTATTAAATATGATATTTTATCGGTTTTTGTGAAACGCAGAAAGATGTTGCCTGTGAAGTATGATAAGAAAACTAGATATCGCAATGGTATTTCAAGAATAAACAACGATATTTCACGGAATCGATATATTACCGTAAATTTAGAATGAATTAGCACAGAATTACGGCAGTATAACTCTCATCCATAAAAACATTTTTTCTGTTCGTTTATAACGGAAGTTCCTTTTCAATCAAACAAGAGTGTCCACTGTAAGTTATTGATACTTTAGTATTTACGCCAATTTTTTGTTTTGGTGTTTGATTTTATTTTTGACGGGAGGATTGCTGGGGTTGGGATGTTGGCAAGCGTCAGGAGTTGTTCGATTTCTTGGCGAAGTTTGGGAACATAAAGAGTCGGGATGTTGCCGTCGCGTTGAACTTCAACAGAGCATAGCGTTTCCAATAAGAGAACTTCTAAAAACCTCTCCCAAATATATTCGTAAGCCCTTATTTTTCAATGGTCGCTTGTATTGAAAATGAGGTTTTTAGAAGTCTCCATAACTCAATTCCCTCCTCAACAGTCATGTCCAACGTGTTCCAATATTCCCGTAATTTTTGTATTAACAAGTACGATAACATCACAACGAAAACATGACCGCGTGCGTGTTCGATTTTTTTGCACATAAATAGGTCGCAATTCCAATTGATCGGTCTTGCAAGTCCGAAATGCTTCTCGCCCCTTGCCAAGTCTTGGTATCGTGCGTGAACGGATTCCTTGTCCAGCTCGTCAACATTCAAACTTGTTGTCAAACAATAACAGCCGTCAAGTTGTGAAATTTCCCGCAACTTTTCTTGATCCGTAACAATACGAATCGTTCGCAACTTCTCATCTGTTTCCAAACTGATTCCAACCTTGAAGATTCATTCGTCGTAATTTGTCGTTGCAATAATTCCGCGCGCCGATAATTTCGCATTTGAATGTTCTTTCAAATAATGGTTACGCTCTAAAATGATTTTGTTCAGTTTCAACATTTTGGATTGACGGTTATTATTGATTTCATCGGCACGCACCGGATTGTGTTTCAAAATATACCGTTTGCCGTTGTCAAGAGTCACCTCGCTTAATTCTTCATCAAACAACGATAATTGAAACACGTTTTGTTTGAGAAGTTTTTCAATTTGTTTTTTGGTTAATGCGGTAATAAAATCAAAATTCATTTCGGAAAATTCTTTTTGTTACGCACTTTTAACCATACCGCGATCGCCGACAAATACGACATTTTGAGCGTGAAACTGTTCGGAAGTTTTCCTGATTTGATTGTGCATCGTTTTTGTATCATTCGTGTTGCCTTCAAAAACTTCAATCGCAACAGGCATTCCGTCTTTGGCACAAAGCAAGCCGACCGTTACGAGAATCACCGAGCGCGTCAACAAGACCGATCTGTTTCGCTAAAAAATACAATAACCAAACGGCACCGATAGATTTGCCTTGAACGATTTCCGGCGGCTTATTGTGCAGTAAATCAGAAGACGGTTTCGCGGCGGCAGGATGGGCGAGGTGCTCTGCAAATTGCGACAATAATTTTTTGTTTTTCAGAAGAGCGGCAAACGCCTTGCCATTTTGTTCGCCCCAACCGGTAATATTGAGAATTGTCGTTTTGATAATTTTTTGACCTTCGCGACGGGATTGACGCAAAAATAGTATGTGTGAACGATACCTTTTTTATCAGTACGGACGGGCTTTTCAACGTACATCTGATTTTCTGTTATGAAAAAATAGGTTTGCCTTGTTCGAGTAAGAAATTTCAGATGGGAACGCTCCAATCCGAAACCAATCAAACCATCGCAACAAGCCAATATAATTCACCGGGTACCTAAAACAATAGAAAAACAGGGAAGTTCCGAAAAATATAGAATAAAAAAATAATTTATATCTACTGGGTGCACTTTTTACAAAAACCATTTATTTCAAGCACAAAACGAAAAATCTATCTGCATAAAAGGAAACTTTCGTTGTAACGGAAAAAACATTAAAAGAATTATCGCAACAAATCGCCAGACGCAACGAAAACGGGAAATAATTGACCGATACACAAATCGGCATTCGTGTTGGTTGGATTGCAAACAAATATCATGTTGCGAAACATTTTGAAACGCAATCCAGTACGTACCGATAAGATAAACGCGAACCGTCAATCAAAAATGTTGAAACTTAACAAAATTATTTCAGAGCGTAATCTTTATTTGCAAGAACATTCGCGTGCGAAATTACCGGCGGCACTGAAATATTGCAACGAAAAATTACAGAG
Organism: Planctomycetaceae bacterium; assembly: GCA_031268995.1. Taxonomy (GTDB): domain Bacteria; phylum Planctomycetota; class Planctomycetia; order Pirellulales; family Thermoguttaceae; genus WRKP01. The sequence goes on along the minus strand of JAIRWK010000142.1, from coordinate 5,990 downwards.
GATGAATCTTCAAAGTTGGAACCAATGGGAAACGGATGAGAAGTGCAAGACCAGTCAATTGGAATTACGACCTGTTTATGTGCGAAAGAAAGATCGAACGCGCGGTCATGTTTTCGTTGTGATGTTATCGTACTTGTTAATACAAAAATTGCGGGAATATTGGAACGCGTTGGACATGACTGTTGAGGAGGGAATTGATTTATTGGAAACGTTATGCACTGTTGACGTTCAACTCGACGGCAACATCCCTGCCCTTTATGTTTCCAAACCTCGCAAAGAACTCGAACAATTCCTGACGCTTGCCAACATCCCAACCCCAGAAATCATCCCTTCAAAAATCAAATCAAAACCAAACTAAAAATGTAGCCAACATTTCTAAGTGTGAGAAGGTATACTCCTTGCACTTGAGTTTTCGGTTTTATGAATGGAGATCAAGCCGGATTTTACGGTATAACGATGCCAGTGAAAACCGAAATTTCAAGTGCAAGAAGTATATATCAATTTGATCTTCGGCAAAAGGAATTCGATCATGTTTTGGATGACCTTTTTACGCACCGATTCTGCGTTGAGATGTTTTTTCGTTTTCTGATTGTCTTTCGGAGGTTTCACAATATCGGAAGAAGGCGGATTGGACGAGTTGCCGGAATTCTTTCGCAACACGGCATTGTCGTCGCGCAACACACCAAGATCAGCTCGTAACTCCGCAACGAGTTTTTTCAATGAGGCATTCTAAAACTTTTTCCACAACACCAATTGTATTATTTTCGCAAGTTCAATACAATACCCCCAAATAAGCGTGAACGGGTACAGAGAATTGATATAGTATAATTCTTATAATATTTTTTTTCGTTTAAGGAGTACTCGAATACAAGCTATAATCATTAGTATTGTACCAAATGCAATTAAAATTATTCTGTGCCAAGACCAATATGGTGCTGAGGTTATATCATCAATCGCATAATTCGGCATTCTTGCTGCCAATGGTGCAGCATCAACAAAGACTCCATCTTTTTGTTTTTGATCTGCCGCTACATTGACAATGACATAATCTCTCCCCAATTCTTTAAAGCTGTTTTCTATAAAAAGAAATCCATCGGGTTTGTTTGTAGATGTAATTTCAATTTCAACACGACCTATCATTTTATGCTCATCTATTTTGTTGTTTACTTGATTATTTATTTGTGTTTCTGTGGTAATTTTTTGAGGGAATATTTTATTAGCAATTTTTTGTGAAGTCACTTTGCCGGAAGTTATCAAGGAAAAATTTGTCGATTTATCATTGACAACAATTTCATGGTACATTAAAGCGTAATGTTCCTCTGGATTTAAAATTATTTTCCAACTACTAACACCTTTTTTTGATATATCTTCTTTACCTTCAATCAATAAAGCGTTAGAAACTTTATCGTACTTACACTTTTCGATTTTTCCAATTTCTCTTTGTAATAAATCCGTTACCTTGACACTAGGGAAAGAGCTCAACGAGTTTATCGTCTCGTAATAATCCGATTGTACCATCATTCTTAGCGATTCATCAGGGGATTTTGATTTAAAGAGGTTTGCATAGGGAACACCTGTTGTTGCAATCGCTAAATATCTGAAATCGTAATCTGGGGTACATATTATGACATCAGTAATATTATTACCTTTATGGTCTGGCAACACCTGAGCCCCTTCTCTTGGTGCAATATATTCAAGTCGAAGTAAATTTTTGTCGTTGTAAAACAAAAAATCTTTTTGAGTAACCGAAGGTAATGTTTGATTCGGCGTATTATCCAAACGTGTAATTTTTCCTATTGATGATTCTCGTGTAATTTTACCTGTCAATGATTCTAATGACTGTTCAAGAAATTTATGTCCTTGAACAATATCATTGATGAGTTTAGAATCTAATTTGAATTCTTGTGCCACAACACAATCACAACAATGAGTTATATTGAAAATTAAGAATATTGTAAGTGATGCGTATTTCATTTTTATTAAAACCTATTAACGAGATAACATTCCACGATAAGAAATTGCCACTTATTCGTTGTTGAATCCCTAATTATTCATGGAGTTTATAGACGAAAATAAAAGTGTTATTTCGCGCCGTGAGAAGTATATTTATTTTTATATTTTTATTGTTAAAACTAACCGAAGTCGTGTTAAATAATATTATCAGTCATGTAACAACGGAAACTTTTTACCAACCCATTTTTTCGGTTCCAATAAAATTGTCTTTTTACCGTCCGCCCTAACAAACTCCGTTCCCAATTCTGCAATATTATTTTTCTGCACCCAAAACATGGCATACGTTACTGGCGCTGCAACAATAAACCAAACCAAACTCCAACAACGGCAAAAAGCCGTTTGTTAAATCTCAAACCAACAACCTCATGAAAAAATGTTTGCCAGCGAAAAGTAATGTCTTTTGGACGAAACGTAATTAACAGTCCAATAATAATTATATCCAGTACCATCGTGATCCACGGATTGACCTGCGCCGCACTGAAACATCCGCAACTTACGTCATGAAGAACCGCTGCTTTATAAAGTGAGATTCCCGCAAAATCTATAAACAAAATCAAGCTGACTAACCATGTTAACTGTTGGAGTAAGCCGGACAGTAGCCAAATTCCAAAAAACAGTTCAAATTCAACAACAATGGTATTAAGCCATCTTGCATGCAACAATCCATTTTCAAAATCCGGCGTTGTTGCCAATTGATGAACTTTCAAGATTGCCGCCATCAATATGACACAACCGACTAACAACCGCAAGATAGATATTCCAGACAACCCAATTATAATTTTATGGTATTTCAATGATAATGCTACTCTGCATAATACCGATATTTTCTAGTGTTTACCACTATAATTTCGACTCATTGTGTAAAATTATAGTGGAGAGCGGATCATTTTCAATATCCGTTACAAGCAAAATAATGAAAATTATTAAGATTTTTTCTAATATTCTTGTAGCATGTTGTATTAGAATAAGTTGCGATAATACTTTTGTAACTATTCAGTTGTCTCGTGTGGATTTATTGAAATTGGGCAACTGCATCATTCCCCGAACGGCTTTACCATTTCAGCCCTTATTTATCAAGTTTCCCTTAGTAGCCAACAAAGCCCCCAAGCTCGCCCTTATGTTTCAGAGGATTGGTTGTTATCAAAACTAAACGCAAAATAAGGGAACAAGGACGCATATCGGGGTTTTGTTGGCTACTAAGGGAAACTTGATAAATAAGGGCGGCAATGGTAATAGACCTTTTCTCTAACTTCACATCAGGTTATTTAGGCAAAACAGGTGAATACAAAATAACTGCTTTTTGAATAGTGTTCGGTCTATTGATAGGGTTAGAGAAAAGGTCTAATATTTTGCGGCAAAATTGACAGTAGTACAAAGTCACGCAATTCCACTTGGTATTTTACAACGTAAAATACCTATAAATTTGACATTTTTCATATCAAGGAAAATTGAGGAACTTCGTACTACAAGATTGCAATCGACGAAATCTGTGTTGACCTGTTCAACGAATCAACCATCAACTGGAAACAAGGCACTGATGATTTGACGTTAAAGATGATTACCGACTTCCCAATAAGCCGGACATTAAATTGCAATTATCGTTGAGCATACCGACAGAAGCAAAAATCCGCATTCGTGTTCCGTCGTAGTCAAGCAAACCGAGGGAGATTTTTGTCAACAATCAATTGCAGGCAACAGGCAAGCCCAATGAAAACAATTGACCGTGTTTGGATCGACAAGAATGAGGTTCGGTTTGTACTGCCGATGGCGTTACGGCGAACGCAGTACACGGGAATCGAGCGCGGGGTTGAGAATGCTTATGCAATTGAGTGCTGACCAATACATGCTTACTGTAATCATAGAGTACGCCTGCAGCGGCGAGGGGCTAATTTGTTTTCAATTGACGGCAGATGAATTTTTGAAGAAGTTGAAACCGGTTGACGGCGAGCCGTTGCATTTCTTTGTTGACCACCCCGACAGCAAAGAGGTCAAAATCATCCCCTACGACGAAGTCAAAGACAAACTGCTCTACAAATTTACCTGCTTCTCAAATTTGAGAGGAGATACATAAAACAAGGAACAATAACAACGATAATAATAAAAAACGAAATAAAAATTTCTGGGGGCTTGCATTCGTTATGGGGATTGTAGTAAAATACAAACTGGCAAAATTAACCCCAAAGAGCATTTCTAAACATCATTTTTATCATTCGCGCGTTATCGCGCGGTCTGTGTAGATAAAAAAGACCTTTAGAAATGACTGACAATGAACCTCACAGGAGATTTCTTTATGATGACACGCTTAACCATAATATTTCCGTTGACGCTGTTATTTTCGGCGTCTTTGGTTTGGGCGGCGGAACCGACATTCAAAAAGATCGTTTTGAGCGACAAATTTTATGCGGAAGGTTCGCATTACGGCGACTTCAACAAGGACGGCGTTCTGGACGTGTTCGGTGGTCCGTATTGGTACGAAGGTCCCGACTTTACGAAAAAACACGAAATTTACGAGGTGGAAGCGTTTGACCCCGAAAGCTATTCGGAAAATTTCACTGCGTTTGGAGTCGATTTGAACGCCGACGGTTGGGACGATATTTTCGTTTGTCCGCATCCGGGCAAAGACAGTTTTTGGTTTGAAAACCCGAAAGGCAAAGAAGGACATTGGACGAAACATCCCGGTCCGATCAACCTCGGTAACGAGTCGCAATGTTGGGTTGAAATTATCAAAGGAAGCGGAAAATGTGTGCTTTATAACCGTGACGGCTATCTCGGATTTGAAACGCTTGTCGTGCAAAACGGCGAGCCGCAATGGACATTTCATGCGGTTACGCCGGAAGATAAGCGGTTTCAAAAATACACGCACGGTTGCGGTGCGGGCGATGTAAACGGCGACGGACGAGTGGACGTTCTTGAGAGAGAAGGTTGGTGGGAACAGCCGCAAGACCCAAATCAAACGCCTTGGATATTTCACAAGTTTCATTTTGCCGATGCTGCCGCGCACATGCTTGTTTACGATGTGAACGGCGACGGATTGAACGACGTTATCACCGCGTGGCATTGCCATCTTTACGGATTGGTTTGGTATAAGCAAATCAAAGATGCGGACGGCAATATTGATTGGGAACGTCAAGAAATTCTTCCTATCGTGCCGGACTTAAATTCCGACGCTTTACGAATTACGCAAATGCATTCGTTTGACACGGCGGATTTCAACGGCGACGGCTTGCTTGATTTTGTCACCGGCAAACGATTTTGGGCGCACGGTTCGCGCGGCGACAAAGAAACGGACGCTCCAGCGGTCGTTTATTGGTTCGAGCTAAAACGTGACGGCAAGGGCAACGCAACATTCATCCCGCACAAGATCGACGACAACAGCGGCGTCGGCACGCAAGTGACCGCCGTTGACCTCAATAAAGACAACAAGCCGGATGTGATTGTTTCCAATAAAAAAGGAACGTTTGTGCTTTTGCAGAATTAAAATTCGAGGCAACCTCGCAACCTCAAAAAATTGTTTTAGGTACAAATCCACGAAATATTCCTGAAAGAAATGAGAGGTTGCTATGCTTTTCACGCCTGGAAAGACTGTTTTACTTCATCAATAGACTTTATCATGAGCAATCTATAATAAGGAATTTCTCAACGCGTAAAGGGTTCATGTTCGAGCGTAAATATACTTCTTGCACTTGAAATTTCGGTTTTCACTGGCGTCGTTATACCGTAAAATCCGGCTTGTTCTCCATTCATAAAACCGAAAACTCAAGTGCAAGAAGTAGAGCGTACCAAGTGACAAAAAACGCATACAAGCGAGCCGTTTACGCTCGGACATGACCCTTTATTTACTAACTCATGTTACGCATGAGGGGACTTCTAAACAAAAGTATTAACACAAATATTACGCGGTGCTTTGCAAGAGTTTTTTGATAGTGGCACGTATTTTTTTGATTTTTTTTGGGTTGTCGTTTACGAGGTCTAAAAAA
>JAIRWK010000085.1 GCA_031268995.1 Planctomycetaceae bacterium | reverse complement strand
AAAATAAAAAAAGGTAAACGTGGAGAACAAGGAAAAATGCTGTTGGGACTTCGTGAATTTCTTGAGTCCTTTTGGAACTCGTTTTTTAGCTGGAAGCCCGACAGCATCCATACGATTTATCAAAGAACTCGGACAATTGCCAGAGACGCTACCTGACAGGAACGATCTCGTATAAACAAGAAAGAGTTTGATAAATCGTTTTTACAAACTTTAACAGGTATAAAGATATCAAATGAAAAATCAAGACACTAAAAATCACATCAGTGTTGATGTGTCAAAAAAAGTTGGACACCTTTGTTTTGGAACTTAACGAGTTTCGTCTTTTTGAAAATAACGAAAAATGAATAAAGGAACTCATAAAGTGGGCGAAAAAACATAAGCCGGCTATTATTGCCTGCGAGGCAACCGGAGGCTATCAAGACCAGTTGGTTTTTGCCGTACTGGAAAAGGGGTTGCCAGCGAAGGTAATAAATCCTGCAAGAATACGAAATTATGCAAAAAGTTGTGGTATGTTCGCAAAAACAGACAAAATTGATGCAAAACTCATCGCGCAATTCGCCGCAGAGAGAAACATTAAAACACAGGAAAAACAGTCAAGAAAAATAAATGACCTAAAAGGATTGATGGCATTAAGAAGAGCTTTAGTAGCTTGCAAAAGACTACTAAAAGCACAAATGGAATTACAAAACACAAAATTTGCTATTGCACAAGCCAATGAAGAAATAAAACATCTTGATGAAAAAATTAAAAAAATTGAGAAAAAAGTGTTATCTTTAATTGAAGACGAAAAAGAGTTAAAGGAAAATTTTGACATCTTGAAGACCATACCGGGAGTAGGTGATATTGTCGCTGCAACACTTGTATACTCAAGCTGTTTTGAAATTTCCGTAGCTGAACACGCAAGCGCAACAACGTGAAGCGATTGCTCAAGGGCGAAGCCTATCGCCCTACCGGCTACGGTATAATAGAGTGTCCTGAATTACCGGAAGGAAAACCAGAATAAATTTGTGCTTTAATCGGTGTCGTACCAATAAATTGCGATAGCGGAAAAATAAGAGGAAGAAGAAAAATAAATGGAGGAAGAAAAAGAATAAGAACTGTCTTGTTCAATGCAGCAATGGCGGCTATACATATCGCAAAAGAGGACAACATCTTCAAACAACTATATATCCGAATGGAGGAAAAGGGAAAAGCAAAAATCGCGGTTGTACACAAAATAGCGAGAATCGCTCACTTCCTCACAAAAAATAAAAAAACATGGGTAAATAACTTCACACAAATACAATAATAACGTTAGACTACAAAAAAATAAAATACACCCCATTGACAAAAACACAATTGCTAAAAACTAATCCTATTCGAATTCAGTCGATTTTAATCGACCGAATTTGAAAATAATTTATTTTTGGCAAATAGTATTTTTAAAAATTCTCTGTGTATAAATCGCCGTTGCTTGCGATGATTTCTTCAACTCTTGCAATATCTTCCGGCGAATCTACTCCGCTTGTTGTTCTTCGTCCGCGATAGTCAACCGGCACAACCTTTACACGCATACCATTCGCCAAAAAACGCATCTGCTCCAAACCCTCAACACACCCCAACTCATAATCAGATCGCGGTAAATCAACATACCGCCACAACGCATCAACCGTATAAGCATAAATCCCAATATGACGACGCACCGGACTAACAGACAACAACCTCCTCGCACCCCCAACGTCACGAATCGCTGGAATTACCGCCTTTGAAAAAGCCAACGCAAAATCGTTGTTGTCAACCAAAACAGTTGTCCCTGAATATGGCGTGGCTTTTTTCGTTTCAATAATCTTGTCAAATTCCTCCCAACTAAGCTGCACCGACGGCGTAAACACATCCACATCGGAATTGCCACGCCAACAGTCAATTAACGCTTGAATTACATGCGGCGGGCAAAGCGGATTATCGCCTTGCATATTGATTATCAATTGCGGTTTGATTTCTCTGCTGGCAATCGCATCCCAACATCGCTCCGTTCCGCTTGCACAATCAGACCGCGTCAACACCACCGGAATCGATTCGCTTTTGCAGAAATTCAAAATCCGCTCGTCATCTGTTGCAACAATATACTCGCAACCAACACAACCGCCGCAAACCACTCCGGCAATATTCGCCACACGCTTCAACATCTCAACTCCGGCAATTTTGATCAACGGTTTACCAGGTAAACGTGTAGATTGATAACGCGACGGAATAATTATGCTTACTAAAGATTCTTGTGAAAACATGTTTATTAAGTTGTAAGGTGTACTGAGGCTATATTATGCTCAATCTGTTTTTATGTTATTCTCTGGACTTTTTTATTTCGGCATTTATTTCCTTCAACGTTATTTTGTCTAGTCCGTTTTTTACTGATTGTTGTTGAATTGATTTTACTGCGTTTATTGCCTTTGCTCTGCGTACTGCAGACAAAGTCTCTTCCAAAGTTTCATCATTAATGTTACGACGAATCAGTTCCATATTTGTAATCGTCGACATTTATTCTTTATTCCCGTAGGGCAACCCTTTGGGTTGCCCGCGAATCACTTTTTTAACGCGAAAAGCGTGAATGTTACGCGAAGGGGCGCGAATTTTTAATTTTTGGAAGTTCCGTTTTATATGGTTGGCGAATATTCGCGTTCTATCCGCGTATTTCGCGTTGAAAAAATAAATGACTCTAATTCGGGCGAATAGATATACCGTAGCCGGTAGGGCGATAGGCTTCGCCCTCGAACAACCGCTTCACGTTGTTGCGTTTGCGTGTTCAGCTTCAGAAATTTTAAAGTAGCTTCGGTATACTATTAGGATCTTCCCAATTGATAAAAACGGCACACGCTTTCGTGGAATTGTACTGTTTTTTTGATTACTCGCAAGTGTCAACTGACACTTGTCCGTTTTGATGTTGAGACAAATACGCTGGTGTTGGAACATGCGCCGTATCAGAAACAAATTAAAGTGTATTGTTTTTTTGAATACGAAACATACGAAAATAGCTATACTCAAGCTGCTTTGAAATTCCCGAAGCCGAACACGAAATCGCAACAACGTGAAGCGGTTGTTCGGAGGCGAAGCCTATTACTCATACGGGTTTGGGTATAAACATACGAAACTTTTATTTTGACATTTTTATATCACTAAAAAACATAGCTACGAATTCTGTATTCTTTTTTTGCTAACTAATCAAAATTACCGAACTAATCCTAAAAACTAAAGTTGCAAAATGAATTGTCTTGTACTTGATACGTAACTATTGCCTTTATGTCGGCATCAATTATTGTTGCGCAAAATTTTAATAATGGTTGAATAGAAGGTTAAAAAAAATATGCGTTTTATTTCTTCGCCCCCCTCTTTGCACGATTGCTAATCAGGGTATCATTTGCCCCTTCGTGAATGGCATAGCTGGTATGTTGTGTGTTGTTGTGGTGTGTTGCTACTATATGTAGTGTCGTTTGTCCGCAATTTTTTTGTTTGCCATGTTGACTTCACAACTCGACAATGCCTACAATCGAAATTGAACGACCACTTAATGCGTTGCCCATGCCGGCGGATTTCGGTAATTTAAAACGCCTCGACAGTAAGCGGACAATTGTTGCTGGAATTTAAATTGCGAACTGCCTAGAACCCCCTTCTGTTTGTTTTTTTGGTTGGGTTCTTTATCGTTGGTGATCAAGTTTTTCTTGATCCTTGTACAATTACTTTAACCCGTTTTTTACAAAATCTTTTGTTATGGATATATCTTCGTCAAACAATAACGTAACGGATGCTGTTTCCTCCGATAACGTTGCTGGTGTAGCTGGGAAAAAACGTTCAGGTTTGCAAATCGTCCCGTTTTTTTGCCCTGAAAATATTTCTGATCCGTTCGAATCAGTTGAATGGTCAAAACGTACCGCAGCAATAAAAAATGATACCGGCTCGGTATTTTTTGAACAGAATGATTGCGAGTTTCCAGAAAATTGGAGTCAATTGTCTGTTAATGTTGTTGCGAGCAAGTATTTTTACGGCGACCCCCAATCGACCAGCCGCGAAAAAAGCGTCAAACAACTCATTCACCGCGTAAGCCGAACTATTGCCGATTGGGGACTCGCCGACGGTTATTTCGCAAACGCCGCCGAAACCGAAACTTATTACCGCGAGCTTACTTGGTTGTTGGTCAATCAGTTCGGCTCTTTCAATTCGCCCGTCTGGTTCAACATCGGACTTTACGACCAATACGACATCAAAGGTAACAAATGTACATGGCATTGGGACGAAGAAAAAGGCGAAGCAACACAACCCGATAATCCTTACCAATACCCACAAGCCTCTGCTTGCTTTATCCAAAGTGTCGAGGATAACATGGAAGCAATCATGGATTTGGCAAGAAGTGAAGCGATGTTGTTCAAATTCGGCAGCGGTACGGGAACGGATTTATCAACCATACGCTCAAGTACGGAGAAACTTACCGGCGGCGGTAAACCTTCGGGACCTCTTTCTTTTATGCGGGTTTATGATCAGATTGCGGCGGTTGTTAAAAGCGGCGGCAAAACTCGCCGCGCGGCAAAAATGCAATCATTGAAAGTTACACATCCCGACATCATGGAGTTTATCGATTGCAAATATCGCGAAGAAAAAAAGGCAAAAATTCTGATGGAAAATGGTTTGTCTTATGATGACGCATACTCCTCGGTTCTATTTCAAAATGCTAATCTATCTGTACGTTTGACCGACGATTTCATGCAGGCAGTCAAAGAAAACGCAATATGGACAACTCATTGGGTAACAGACCCGAATCAAAAAGGTACCGAACATCCGGCGCGCGAAGTATTCGATAAAATCGCAAGTACTTCGTGGGCTTGCGGTGATCCGGGTGTGCAATTCGACACGATAATAAATAATTGGCACACAACACCAAACTCAGGAAGAATAAACGCATCAAATCCTTGCAGTGAGTACATGAGTCTTGATGATACTGCTTGTAATTTGGCGAGTATAAATTTGATGAAGTTTCGCAATGACGACGGTACTTTTGATGCTGATAAATTTGTCCGCGTTTGCAGAATATTTTTTGTTGCGCAAGAAATAATTGTTGATCGTGCAAGTTATCCGGTTAAAAAAATTGCGGAAAACAGTCATAAATTTAGGGCAATTGGTCTCGGTTATTCGAATCTTGGCGGGTTGATAATGAGTCTCGGTTTGCCTTATGATTCAGATGAATCGCGTGGATTGTGCGGTGCAATTACGGCTTTGTTGACAGGTTCGGCGTACAAAACCAGTGCGGAGATTGCGGAAGCGGTCGGTACTTTCGATGCGTTCAATCTTAACCGCGAGCCAATGTTAAAAGTAATCGATTTACATTGGAACGCGGTGAACAATATCGCCGGTGCGCCGAATTACCTTAAAAAATTCGCACAAAATTTATGGGACGATGTTCGCAATACAGGAAGCCGAAACGGATTCCGTAACGCGCAAGTGTCCGTACTTGCGCCGACTGGAACGATCAGTTTTATGATGGATTGCGACACGACCGGAATTGAGCCTGATATTGCGATAGTTAAATTTAAACAACTCGCGGGTGGTGGAAATTTGAAAATTGTCAACCGTGCTATTCCGCTTGCCCTGCGAACGCTAGGATACGACAGCACGCAAATAAACGAAATCGTACAATACGTAGAAAATAACGGTTTCATACATGGTGCGCCGCATCTATTGGAAGCGCATTTAGCTGTTTTTGATTGTGCGTTTCCGGTGAAGGGTTCGGACAGATGTATCTCGTGGGAAGCACACGTGAGAATGATGGCAGCAGCTCAACCCTTCCTCTCCGGCGCAATTTCAAAAACCGTAAACTTGCCAAATTCCGCAACAATTAAAGATATTGCGGATGCTTACATGCTTGGTTGGGAATTGGGATTGAAGTCGATTGCGGTTTATCGCGACGGCTCAAAATTTGCGCAACCGTTGTCCACTACAAACGACAATTCAAAATCAAAAGATAAAGATAATGATTCAACCACAACACCGGAATCACGCAAAAAAAAGCGAGCAATTCCAACACCACGCCGCGAAAGATTGCCAGATACCAGACAATCCATCACACACAAATTCAACGTTTCAGGACACGAAGGTTATATCACTGTCGGACTTTATCCTGACGGCAGGGTTGGTGAACTTTTTATTACGATGGCGAAAGAGGGAAGTACGATTGGCGGTTTGATGGATTGTTTCGGCACGGCTATCTCAATGAGTTTGCAATACGGCGTGCCGCTCAACGTATATATTGAGAAATTTTCTCACACGCGGTTTGAACCGCTTGGCATGACAAAAAATCCTGATATTCCGATAGCGAAAAGTCTTGTTGATTATATTTTCCGCTGGCTTGGGCGAACATTTTTGCCGGAGATGTTGTCCGTACGGCAAGACCCACAAAATCAAAAAACAACTCACCAAAACACGCTTGCCCCCCACATTCAAAATCGAACCGAACAACATGATCGGATTGCGGGGCGATGTGCGAGCGAAGATTTGTCGTCGTCTGATTGGGAAATATCGGGCGAAAACGCACACGATCACCAATGCCGAATAACGGATGCGGTTGACAGTAAACCCGAATTAACATCGGTTGTTCAAGCAAGATTCTCTCAACACGTTTCAGAACAACACGCCGCAACTTTGACAATGCCCGCAATTTCGTCAACAAACCGAATTGCTCCTCATATTGCCAAAGCGATGTTAAACGCAACTGTTGCAATCGGCGACGTGGTTACAGGAGTAAACATCGCAACTGCCAACGAGCAATACGCCTCATTCCAAAGCGACGCGCCTCTTTGCGACGCTTGCGGAACAATAAGCGTAAGAAGCGGCAATTGCTATCTTTGCCGAAATTGCGGAAAGAGCATGGGATGCAGTTGATCGGCGAGCAAGAAATATACTCAAGCTGTTTTAAAATTCCTGAAATTGGAGGTTGTGTTTATGTGTAGGTTTGATGTTATACCGAAGCCGGTATGGGCAATAGGCTTCGCCCTTGAACAATCGCTTCACGTTGTTACGCTTGCGTGTTCAGCTTCAGGAATTTTAAAACAGCTTGAGTATAAGAGAGTATTTTTGGTATATAAAATTTTGTTTTTTTCCCGTCCAAGTCAATTTTTGTTATAGAAGACCGGTCACTGTAAAAAATTGCTTTTTCCACCGAAGCCCATGTTAAAGTATTCACGTTTTTTTCTGCCCGTTCAAATGTTCAAAAAAGACGTAGATTTTGCCGAAAGCTACGTAGATTTTAATTTCATTTCAACCCTCAATCAGAGGGAGAAAAACAATGTCCTACAGAAAAGGTTACATGCCCAAACCGGACAAAGAATTTATTTCTTGGGCAAATACTATCGCCCTACCGGCTACGGTACTAATCGTAGAGTAACTTTCCGATTCTTACTATTGTTGCGCCTTCTTCAATTGCGATTTCAAAGTCGTCGCTCATTCCCATTGATAATTCATCCATTGAACAATTGTCCGGTAACTCTTCTGATTTTAGTTTTTCGGCAATATTTCGCACCGTTGCAAACTCGCGTCTTGTTTGTGTTGCGTCAGCGTCAAGGCTTGCCATACACATCAATCCAATCACTCGCAAATTACGAAATTGCCCCAACCGCCCCACAACATCAAAAATCTCCGACGGCGCAAAACCATGCTTCGTCTCATCGCAAGAAATCGCAACCTCCAATAAACACCTAACCGGTCGCCCAACTAACTCTTCAACCACCACCCGATCAATCGCCGCCGCAAGACGCTCAGAATCAACCGAATGAATCAACGAAATCCGCGATAATATTTTTCTGATTTTATTACGTTGAAGATTTCCGATCATGTGCCAACTCAGCCGATCTTCCGTAATACCAAAACCGGTATTGGCGGCTGGCTTCGCCCTTGAACAATCGCTTTGCGATGTTACGTTTGTGTGCTCAGATTCGGGAAAATTTAAACAGCTTGGGTAAACGATATTTGAAGAACTTTTCAGAAATTTTTTGTCAAAATATTCAATCTTGTCCAAAAGCGATTGCACTCGCGACTCTCCAAAATCCGTACAACCATTTTTGATAAACTCCTCAATCCGCCAATCGTCTGCCAAAACATATTTCGTTACCGCGATCAACTTAACATCATCAGAACCACGCCCGCTTCTCCGCGCAGCATCAGCCATCTTATCACGTACAAATTTAATTTTATCTGATACTGACATACCAAAGCTACTTTAAGGAACCTCTAAAAAATACAAACTATTCTTTAACGTAAAATGCCGGTATACCAAAGTCGATGTGGGCGGTAGGCTTCGCCCTACCGGCTACGGTATAATGGCACATTTATTTCTCGGCGATGCCTAACTTAACACCTATGGGTGGGGGGTTCCTCTTATACTGTAGCTGCTATGAAATTCATTTTTTTAAGACAGGATAACAGGATCGTTAGGATATAATAAAATCCTGCCTATCCTGTAAATCCTGTAAATCCTGTAAATCCTGCCAAAAAAATAAAAACTGAATTTCATAGTGCGATGAGTATAACGTTAAGGCGTTAATGATAATTTTATTTCCTTCATAAATCCGTGTCATCTGCGTGCATACTATTTTAGATGGATTTTGAATTTAGGCACATCCAGAGGGTTGCCATTCTGATTGCGACACCGTTTGTTACTTGATCGAGAATAGCAGAATGTTGCCCGTCTGCCACGTCCGGCGTTACCTCAAGACCGCGATTTATCGGTCCCGGCGCAATTATTAACACTTCCGGTTTTGCCCGCGATAATCTTGCTGTGTCCATTCCATATAAATGTGAATACTCGCGAGTTGACGGAAAAGGGCGTATAACTTGACGCTCAAATTGAATCCTCAACAAATTAAATACGTCAACCTTGCCCAAAATCTCATCCAACGAATACGAAACCACCACCCCAAGAGACTCCCAACGCTTCGATACCAACGTCGAAGGACCACAAAGAATAACATTCGCACCCAACGCCCTCAAACCCCAAATGTTCGACCTCGCCGTGCGACTATGAGCAATGTCTCCAACCAACGCAACCGTTAAACCTTTTATCCGCCCCAACCGTTGGCGTATCGTGAGAATGTCAAGCAATGCTTGCGTCGGATGCTCGTGCGCGCCATCACCGGCATTCAAAACATGCCCGCGAATATTCTCCGATAACAACATCGCCGTACCCGGACAAGAATGACGCACAACCACCGCGTCAACTTGCATCGCCTCCAAATTCTTGACCGTATCAATAAACGTTTCGCCTTTGGATAAACTGCTCGTCGAAGCCGAAAAATCAACAACATCCATCCCCAAACGACGCGCCGCAAGCGTAAAACTAGTCTTCGTCCGCGTCGAATTCTCAAAAAATAAATTGACACAAGTCTTACCCGCAAGCAACGGAACCTTGCGATCACAATATTCATACCCCTTGTCCCGAACCAACACCGACTTAAACCGCTCCGCTTGATCTAACGCCAACGTAATCTCATCAGCCGACATTCCCTCTATCCCCAGCAAATGCCGCCGCCGCCAACCAACCGGAACCCCGCCCCAACACAAATCTCCCACACTCATATCAATCAAAAATAAAATTCAATATACACATACTTGTTCCGAAAATTTCCAACCACACACAAACAACACAACCGAAATTTAAGCATTGCCCAAAAATAAATGTAACTATTCAGTCGACGGAATTTTTATCAACCACAGAGAACACAAAGTTCACAGAGATAGATTTTTTGACCACGAAAGAAAAGAAATATACGAAAAAAAATTTTTTTAATTCTTTCGCATATTTTTGTGTTTAAAAATTCACCTCCGTGTTCTTTGTGTTCTCTGTGGTCATTTAAAATCAACTGAATAGTTACAAATAAATTACTATTAATATTCAATAAACGGTTTTAATTTAAGGCGAAGCCTTATTCGTTTTCGTTATCCTTGAGACGAATCGTGAATTGTGTCGGGGTTTCGTTGTTCAACAACTCCGTGCCGACAATCGCGGCTCTCTTCAGAATTTCGCGTTTCAACACAATTTGCTCAGCGGTTTGCGCCCATTTATATTCGCCGCCGTCCAACTCAACCGACTTGCCCGCCAAAAGCATTCCATCATACTCCTCCAAACTAGTTTCCTCTTGATTAATTTCTTTCAATTTGTTGGGCAAATATTTACTCAAGTCGATAATTTGATCGGTTTCGTTTTGGCAATGCTTAACGGCGCGGACAAAATCGCCGAGTATCGATTGTTGTTCGTATATTTGTTTGGGCAAGTTGTCGGGCAACAGAGTTGTGAAGTTTACCGACCATGTTATCGTTTCACCTTGCCCGTACTCCTTCCGCAACTCACTCAAAATATCGTTGACCACAACCTCCTTCTGCAACACCGCCGCCAACTGCCCCAACAACGGTACGTCAATAAACCAACTTATCATCAAATCTTCGTCTTTTTGCGTGTTGCGGTAATTCTTGATCCGCGATTGCAATTCCTCCTTCAAACGCTCAATTCCATCTTCCGCATCAAGCACAATCTGATCGTTCAACCAACGAATCGGCGAAGTCGGAAAGAATGTCAATTGCGGTTCCTCACCGGCATAGACTTCAACCAGAGTTGCCCCGTATTGCCCGATTAGTTCTGGAGATAGAGCAACAGTTGTTCCTGAATAATGAACAGTGAAAGGTTGCGGCGGCGTATCCTTTTTTTCGCGTTTTGTGCCGTCGGGCAAGTTGGGCGGGTCAAGCGGAATCGGTTTGCCGTCAATACCTTTCTTGCGCGGATTACCTTGATAAGTCTGCCTATGATCAAGCCCGCCCAACGCCCAGTAATCCACTCGACGATGCGAAAGCGATGTCGGATCAACTTCACCATTCGCCGCCGCAATCGTAAATAAACGACCGTGATCAATTGGAAATTCGCTGCTTCGGATTCGGCGTTGGTGTTGATTCCGGCTTATGCCGATTATTTTAGCCAACGCACCGTTGGGGTCTTTATCGCGTTTGAAATAATATTCTTGAATTGAGTTGCAAGGAAAGTGGTGTACGTTGTCGGGCAAGGCAAAAGAGATTGGCATGTCGTCGGGCGAATCGAATTCGGAACCAGCCCAATACACCGAAATACCAGCTTCTTTCAACCGCTCAAATTGCTCAATAAGAAAAACAAAAAGACCGGGCGGAGAGTTGGTCGCGTCAAGAACATCGCCGCTGATAACCAAAAAATCAACCGACTCCTCCAACACCTTATCAAATAACCGCAACGCCGCACGTCGCGAAACATCAAAAAAACGAGACTCCAAAACAACCGGAAATTCAGAAACTCTCTCTATCACACGATCAAGATACAAACCCGAAGCATGCATAAATCGCAACGGCAAACGCTGCCGAAGCGGAAAACTATTGGAATTAGGACTCATAGTAAAAAAGGAATTGAATTGTTTATACGGTAGCCGGTAGGGCGATGGGCTTCGCCTTACCGGCTACCGTATACCTCATTTTCACCTAATTTCCTTAACAAAAAAATTAGGTGAAAATGAGGTTTGTGGAAGTTTCCTATTGCCTGCTGCCCACAGTCAACGCTGAAATAACAACACCCCACAATATACAACATCAATAACCTTTTACAATACACCTCCAAAAAACAAGCACGCAGACAACGCAGATTTTGGAAGAGAGATATTCGCAAGATCAGAAAATAAAAAAATCCGATCTTGCGGTATACCGAAGCCGGTATGGGCGGTAGGCTTCGCCCTTGAACAACCGCTTCACGTTGTTGCGCTTCCGTAATCAGCTTTACTGAATTTAAAACAGCTTGAGCATATCTCTTTCCAAAATCTGTGTCATCTGCGTGCTTATTCTTTATTGGTAACTATTCAGTTGCTTTTAAATAACCACAGAGAGCACAGGGATAATTTTTTTGAATATGAAATAGACGAAAATTTCATTTTCAACTCTTTCGTATATTTTCGTATTTAAAATTCACCCCTGTGAACCCTGTGTTCTCTGTGGTTGATAAAAATTCTATCGACTGAATAGTTACAGTTTTTTTAATATAATGACGAATTTCGCGACTGCTCAAATAGACGTTAGCGTCAAATGCCGCGAAAGTTCCTCTTCTTGTTTGGCGGTCAACATCGGTTGACGACCAACATAATTAAACTCAAGAAGTTCATCCTCGCCGCCGTGAACATACTTGTCAAAATAACTACGAACCGTGTTTTCATCAAGCAAGAGAATCTCCGCAACATGAGAAACTGACCAACCTGTAGCAAGCGATACAACAACTTTAACGCGGTCGGCTTCTTTGCGATC
>JAIRWK010000068.1 GCA_031268995.1 Planctomycetaceae bacterium | reverse complement strand
TGTCCTCTGTGTTTTTTTGTAACCGTTCACACTTATTTTTTGTAATCGTTCACAGAACAGATTTTTAAACGCGAAACACGCGAAAGATCACGAAAGTTCGCGAAAAATAGTTTCGTGTTCTTTCGCGGAAATTTCGTGTATTTCGCGTTAAAAAACAATTTCTATCACCGCACAAACGCAAAACCGTGTGAACGGTTACGTTTTTTGTGTCCTCTGTGGTTATTTAAAATCAACTGAACAGTTATTATATTTGGACAAAATTTATTTTTGTCCCGTGCAAATTGTACATTTTTGAAACCGTCTCAAATGAAACGTAACCGCAATATTATAAAATCATTGCCCTTTAACACAACTTACCTCAAATCTTGACTTCGCTTCACACCAATCACACCAAACTTAATAATTACTAAACCGCAACAACAAACAACTAAAGATACAAACCGAAATTGCCGATAGCCCCTTAATCTTGTAGTTGTTGTTTTTCTGCCTGCCCTAAAAAACAAAACAACAGCCGATAACGCAATCCAAACCAAAAACCGCAACACATACCGACTACGGTATTTTTTTCCGTCTTGCAATATGTTGAAGCGAATATTTTGGAATTTTGTTTTATTTTTGCCCATGTTCTTGCCAACACTCCTGCCCTGCACCGCCAACGAAATAACTACAAAACCGCAAAAAATAAAACTCTTCGATAAACTATCCGTAAAAAATATCACGTTTGAACCAACACGGTTCGGCGATTTCGATTCGGGATTGTTGCCTTTGGAAACTGCGTCTTTGAATTTTGCCCCCTTATCCTATCGAACCGCAAATCATTCGCCGCGTATTGATTCGGGATTTCCAAATTCTGCAAATTTTGTTGGTAATAATTTTTCTCGTCGTAGTTATTGTTTTCGCGAATATTTTCGTCGTAAATTTCCTCGTATGAGTTCAGATTTTCGGAATTTTAATAGTTGTGATTCATTGGGCAATTTGTTTTTTGCTTTCGGCGGCGCGGCGGTTTTTGCTAATACTTCATTGGACAACGATTTTAGAAACTGGCTTTACAGAAACGTTAAACGACCAAACGAAAATAATAAAGCACTAACCGATTTCAACGCATTCGCCAAAGAGTTCGGCGAAATACCTGTGATATTGATTTTCGCGTTGTCAACCGCCGGCTACAAATTGTTCCCTTACATTTGCCCCAAACGCGAGACCAAACAATCAATCTTCGGCGAATACGTTACAACCGTTTCACGCGGCTATTTGGTTGGCGCGCCGGCTAATTTGCTTGGTCAACTTTTTGTCGGCGCGGGTCGCCCAAGCAACGGTTCGTCATTCTGGTTCAAAGGAAAATACAACGGCGTAAGCGGTCATGCGTTTGTTGGTGCGGTGCCATTTATTGCCGCCGCGCAAATGACAGAAAATTGGTGGTTCAAATTCATCTTTTACACTTGCTCACTCTTCACCGCAACAAGCCGCGTTTATGAGGATTCCCATTATCTATCGCAAGCGTTTCTTGGCTGGTACATCGCCTATTTGTCCGTAAGAGCAACATCAAAAACAGAAGGAAAAAAACTCCCGCGCGGCTTAACAATTTTCCCTATCATAGAAAAAGAAAATACCGGTATAGGTGTCATGTACAAATTCTAAACAACTCCCACACAAAATCTGTTTATACTCAAGCTACTTTAAAATTCACGTATCCGAACACGCAAGCACAACAACATAGAGCGGTTGTTCTGGGGCGAAGCTCATCTACGGTATACATTAGAACCGCCATAAGTAAAACCATTTATTGAACATTTAACGGTCATTTATTTTGGGCGATGTTTTATTTAATTTTCTACTCGTGGTTTTGGGTTAATAATTTTTTGTCCGTTGGGTGAGGGTAAATTTTCTAATAGTTTTGAATCAATCGTGTCTATTCTAATCAATTGATTCGCCGTCAACTTTTCAGCTCCCTCAATAATTGTCTTCGTTCCAGCTACCAACAAATTCTTACCCTCATCCGTCTCCGGCACAACTCCGTAATCCGACATTGCGGTTACTTTGATTTTTATCGGAATTGGTTTTGCAATCCATTGATTCGCGGCTTCCGTACCGTTTGGTTCGGCATTGATTTTGTTTTGTGTACCTTCTCCCACGTTGCCCGGATTAACCGCAATCCAAACAACCGCACCATCCGGTCGATCCAAAACAGCATCCCTTGAAACAAGAATTTCCTCCGACGGATTACTCGTTACTACTTCCGCCGTAATACTCATCCCAACCTTCAAATGTCCGCCTTGATCAGAAAGCCGCACCAACACCGGAAAAATCCTCGCCCCCGTCGGCGCATACGGCACAATACGATGAACCTTGCCCACAACCCGAACCCCCAACGAATCCACCACAACCGCAACCTCGTCCCCAACCTTGATCCGATCAATAATGTCCTCCGAAATCATCACCCTCGCATCAACTTCGCCCAACGAAACTACCTCCGCAATCGATGTACCCGGCGAAAGCAACTCGTTCTTTCCCGTCTCACGCCTTATAATATAACCATCATAAGGCGCAACAATCGTCGTCCGCTTCAACTTTTCCTTCGCTTCACGATTGGCGATTTTTGCCTTTTCCAAATCTTGAACAAATTGCTCAACCAAAGCCTGTTGTTGACTGCGTTGACTTTCGGTAACAGCCAATGACTGTACCATTTCAGGTGATGACATACGTTGTAACTCGCTTTTTTCATGTTCAAGCCGCCGCGATAAACTCCGAATCTCCGCCTCCGTTTGCTCTATTACAAGCAATAACCACGTCTGATCGACTTGCGCAAATAAAGTCTCGCCGCCCTTGACCCGCATCCCTATCTCTATCGGCAAATCATCCACCAAACCAGATACCTCCGTCGAAATCTTCGAACGCTGCACCTCAACTAAACGCCCATGAAATAAACGCACATTGCTAATCGAATCCTTCCGCACAACATCAACCCGCACCGGCGACACCGGACGTAACCGCCGCGTTGAAGGCTTCCTGTCAACCTCGCCGCCACTCGCAACTCCACCAGAAACAACCACACCAGAACCATTGCCCGACAACACAAAACACACAAAATAACCTATCACAACACCAACCAAAAGAATTATTGTAACAAATAATACCGGTAAAAAACTTGAACTTTTAACTTTCATTTTTAAAATCTTTTCTTTAATTTTTTTTGGAAAAAGGGACAAATGAGACACAAGAGCCAAGGGGGACAAAATAAAGTCGTCCCTGCCCGTCAATTAACTGTCGTCTCTTTGAGGAAAAATAATCACGTTTTATTTTGATCCGATTTTTTGGAAGTCGTCCTTTAGTGAGTAGTATAGGTCGCGGTAAATCGGCATTGCTTGGTCGTATATTTTTTTAGCTTTTGTGTCGGGTTTAGTTTCTTTGGCAATTTTTATTGTTGACTTGCATGCTTCTTGAATATTTTTGTATTCACCTGCCCCGACAGCTGCTAGAAGTGCTACACCAAACGCGGGTCCTTCTTCTGAATTTATTGTTACAACTTTTTGTCCAAATACATCAGCTTGAATTTGCCGCCAGAATGCGTTTTTTGAACCTCCTCCGGACGCACGAATCTGTTTGACCGGAATATTAAGACTCTCGAAAATATCCAACGAATCACGCAACGAAAAAGTTACACCTTCCAACACGCTACGAACAATATGCCCGCGATTGTGAGCAAGCGTTAAACCAATAAAACAACCCCGCGCAAACGGATCCGCATGAGGCGTTCTCTCGCCGCTTAAATACGGCAAAAAGAATAATCCCTCACTGCCCGCCGGCACACGCTCTGCCTCGTTGGTAAGCAAATCATACACGTCAACCTTCCGCTTGCGTGCCAACGAATACAACTCTTGACAAACCGCGTTGCGAAACCATTGCAACGACCCGCCCGCCGCCAACGTAACTCCCATCAAATGCCACTTGCCGCGAACCGCATGACAAAACGTATGAACACGACCCAACGGATCAGTTTTCACCTCATCACTGTAAACAAACATTACACCGGATGTACCAATCGATGTTGACAAAATTCCTTCGCCGACAATTCCATTGCCAATCGCGCCCGCCGCACAATCACCAGCACCGCCAACAACCACACAGTCCGTAGTCAAACCCAACAACTTCGCAGCTTCAGATGTCAAATTGCCCGTAACATCCTCCGACTCGTAAACCTTGCCAAGTAATTCACAATCAAGCCCAAGTTTGCCAAGCAGTTTGCCCGACCAATCCCGACGTGTTACATCAAGCAATAATGTACCACTTGCGTCGCTTACTTCTGTTGCGTATTCGCCGGTCAATCTTCGGCGTATTTCATCTTTGGGCAACAGCACCTTTCGCAGCTTATCAAAATTGCGCGGTTCGTTGTTGCGAAGCCAAAGAATTTTCGGCGCGGTGAAGCCGGTCAATGCCGGATTGGAAACGAGTTTAATTAATTCATCGCGTCCGCCGACGGCATCAGTAATTTCGTTGCATTCTTTTACGGTTCGTTGGTCGTTCCATAGGATTGCTTTTCGGATTACGTTACCGTTTTTATCGAGAAAAACGCTACCGTGCATTTGTCCAGAAAGACCAATTGCTTTAACGTCGTGCGGTTTTATTTTACCTTTTTTGATGGTAGCGCGAACGGATTGAACCGTTGCTTGCCACCAATCTTCGGGGTCTTGTTCGCTCCAAAGCGGCTTGGGCGCGTAGCAAGGATAATCTTGTAAATTGCTGGCAATAATTTTGCCCTTACCGTCAATCGCCAACGTCTTCGTACCGGATGTACCGATATCTATACCAAGAAATATTGACATCTTATGTTTGAAAATAATGTAAAATTTGTGAAATGGTTCTAGTAAAAAAAACACGCACAGTTTAATATGCTCAAGCTACTTTAAAATTCATGGAGCTGAACACGCAAGCGCAGCAACGTGAAGTGGTTGTTCATGGGCGAAGCCTACTGCCCATACCAGCTTCGGTATACCGCAACCAGTATCCCAAAAAACTGCTAATAACTATCGACGATAAAATCTAATATGTCAAGAAGGGGAGGGAATGCCGCAACCAGTGTGAACTGCGGCATCCGCCTTTGAACAATCGCATAACATTGTTGAGATTACGTGTCCAGCTTCATAAATTTTAAAACAGTACATTTAAAAACAGCATAAAGACGCAGTAAAAAAACGGTAAAAGTCTGCCGACAAGCAAAAGCTATTACGCTTCCAAATTGCCTGAATTATTACGAATGTTCTATCTCGTCAATCGAAAGTCCGGTTGCTATCGCAATCGTTTCGTAATCAATTCCATGTTGTTTAAGCTCGTGCGCTCTTGCTACTCTGTCAGCATGTAATTTCGCCTCGCTTCTAGCACGTTCTTCAACTATACCTTCTTCACGTCCCTCTTCACGTCCTTCTTCACGTCCTTCTTCACGTCCTTCTTCGCGTCCTTCTTCACGTCCTTGTCTTTTTGAGACCGCCATCGCCATGCCGTATTCGACCATATACAGTTGCCGTCTGCGGGCTAACTCTCTGGTTTGCGGGTCGGATGTAAATTGATGGAACTCATGGTAAGCATCAATAATATGAAGATCATTATTCGTTAATACTTTCATTTCTACCTCACT
>JAIRWK010000067.1 GCA_031268995.1 Planctomycetaceae bacterium | reverse complement strand
TTCAAGAGCATGGCATATCCTTACCGGGGACACTGCTGTAACCGACATTCACTAAGAATGACCTTAATTTGTGGTATTATAAACTATGATAGAATAGTTTAGGGTGTTATTAAACAAGTCTACTATACTTCTCACGGCGATAATTGCACTTTTATTTTCGTCTGTAAACTCATGGAAAACTGGAATTTCAGCAACGAATAAATGGCAATTTCTTACCGTGGAATATATAATCTGCAAACGCACCGTTGAACGATATATTGACCTATGCTCGACAAACGACAGTATGCCTTACACTGAATGTTCAAAATCATTGATAAAAGATATTGCATTTTTCGGAAATATTTGTTACAACTCCGCCATGCACGTCGTGTACTATACTCCTCATGTCATTAATGTAGCAGGATTTCAAATAAATTTATCAGCGCACGACACCCAAACCCATCACGTAGCATACAAAACAGCCATCGTCACATTTAACGCAATCCAATTGTTTAGGGTAAAAGCACTTGCTCATTTGGGTATTAACTACCAAATCAAACTAAAAACATAGACTTGGCAAACCGTACATGCGGTCAAAGCCTCAAATTTACGGATCTATACAAGTACCCTCCGAAGCGAGATATATATTTCCTTCATCACAGCCTAAAAGGGTACAACCAGTTATATTAGTATCTCCTTCCGCGGGTTCATCACAGCCCGTTAGGAAACAATTCATGTTCGGATAAATCAAGTCCGTAACACAACTGTACCTTTTAAAACAATCAGGTGTTGACATCTCTTTAGGAGCCAACACCGAAGTCGGATTGTTCGTTCCAATCGGAGTGTTATAATTTCCTCCATAATATTGCAGTACAATACGTTGCGTACTAGTCTCAACCTCTTCTCCAATACACTCCGTACTAACAACTCCTGTTCCTCCATTACAGTCTGTGGTAGTGGTGATACAACCACCACTTTCCCCTCCGCCGCGTATTTCGGTCATCACGTCCCACGAGAGTACGCCGAGTTCTTTTCTTGCGATAACACTTTGCTCATTGGCAGGACGCAACACAAAGGCAACACAACTCACCATCGTCGTAACCACACTAAGTAACAACAACACGACTCTGAAATTTGTTTTCATTTTTAATTCTCCTAAATTCAAAAAAACTTGTGCAATCTGGTAAAACCGCTCCGTTGCGGTTTTACTCCGTTTTGACGGATTTAACACTACCGTCTTCGATTGTCAAAATGGTTGGAGTTTCCACGAACCATTTTTTCACCGATTTTAGGCTTCCCCAATACCATTTGCCGTCACCGAAACGATTACGCAAAGCATTTTGAGATAAGCCATCGATCTCTAAACAGACGATATTGACACCGGAATCATTTCGCCTTTTTAACTCGACAAAATGTTTTTCGCACCTAGTGCAATCTGCCCGATAGAGAATCAACATCCACTTTCCGACACCAGTATAACCGGTGCTTGTGGGTATGTCAATGGGTATGTCAATATACCCCTGCAACGGAAATTGTTTGCCAATCCACTCCTGCGGATAAAGGATCACCGCTTCTGAATCCCCTTCAATTTGTCCGTCTATTCTTAACAAAGCTGGTTTATAAGTTACCATTCCTCATGTTAGCGGTACCGAAATTACCAGCCACGAAACAACAAAACTTAAAATCATGGATTTGTCTGTTTTTCCGCCCAAATCAACATACGGACGAAAACGCCACAACAAGATTACAACTCCGCAATCAAACATCATCGTAACCCAAGGATGTACCGCAACAGCTCCAAAACAACCACAAGAAGTTTCTCCTGACAATGCCTTGTAGCATGATACCACAACGAATATCAAAAAACAACCAATAGCCGTCAAACGTGTTATTTTTGGAAAAAAACCAAATGCCATCCACAAACCAAAAAACAACTCAAACTCAACAACCAATACATTGAACCATCTCGAATGAAAAATCTCGTTATCAAGCGTTGGCGTGGTTGACAATTGATGTGCCTTGAGACTCGCTGCAACCAGTAAAATCAGCGCAACCAAAAATCGAACAAATAACCATTTCGAATTTGAACCGATTCCAGCATTGTCTTTACCGACAACTACACCAGGTTTATTTTCTGACATTACATTCACCTTCGCACATCTCCCAAAGTTTCGCCCCAGTCTATCACCAACTACAATTCACGCAATACTAACCCCCATAGGTATTAAGTTAAAGGTTTAAGTCGTTTGTAATTCAATAGTTATCGTTTGTTTGCGATATTCGTTTTCATTTATGTTATACCGTAGCCAGTAGGGCGATAGGCTTCGTCCTTGAACAACCGCTTCACGTTGTTGCGCTTCCGTAATCAGTTTCATGAATTTTAAAACAGCTTGAGTATAACAAGAACAACAACACAAACATAGGGGACAAACGAACGCTTCGTCTTTACTACTTCGAATTCGGAGTCATTGTTCATGGTAAATCGGTGAGAACTGTCAAGGGAACATCAATTAGCGATTGTTCTTTGTCAAATTGGCAACGCAAAAGAAAACGATTGGATTTGGGAATACCTTTTTTGATAATACGCAATTTTTGTTCGTTTTGAACTGATGAATCGTAATTACAAACAATTGCGGGATCGCAATCAATGCCGACAATACTAAATGGTTTATCAATAAACGAAACAAGTGTAACCGTGTGTTCTTTGCCGTCTTTTATGTCAATAACATTCGGAAACATTCGTATCGGTGATTCAATCGTTCCAGAAATATTTAGCGTAAAGTGCTCATAACCGGATACGTTGGTTTTGAGTTTAACCGTGCCGCTAATCTTTTCCGAAGTATTACCGATTGGTTCAAACGTCAGTTCGAGAATTCTATTGTTTTTCGCAACTGATTTCGAAATTTGGGCTTTCGCGTGAATGAGATCATCAGAAAAATTATTTTGGTCAAGCGATAAACATTCGTGACGAATTATTTTTGCTCCAGTCAGATCTGTTGATTCCAATTCGACCTGAAAATCATTCCATTCGCCAGTATAACGTACAAAGCATCTGTAAGAAGTTTCTCGCCCAATGAAAAATCGGTCGAGCGTGATTCGTGAGGGGTCAATGCGGACTTCAACACCGGTAAAACCACAAGCCGAAAGAACAATAACAGGATTCGTCGGGTCATTTGTTCTAACTGCCGCAGTCTGAGTAAAAATACCGCGTTTCGGTTCAACCGAATAAAAAAGTTTAATAATGCCACTTTCACCAGGCGGAATCGGTGCCATTGGTTTTTCACTTTTCAGACAACCGCAGTTGACTTTGACATCTTCGATGACAAGATCGCTGTTCCCTACGTTATGAATAGGAAATACAAACTCGGCAGGTTCACCGACGGCGGGAATATCACCCTTGTCGATAATCAAATGGTCAAAAAGAATACGCGGTTTATCATCTCTTGATTTTACGACGAAAAATTCGTCAATCTTTTTGATGTGCAACGCATGCCCTGACCAACGTTTTTCAAACGATTCTCGATGTTGACGGGTTCGGTTGCCAGCTTCGTCAAAAATATGAATATAACCACGTTCTGGTTCCATTCCCGAAACAACAATATAATGATCTGGTTTTTCAAGATGAACAACACAAGGAAAGTGTTGTTTTGAAAGAGTATCCCAATTATCGCGGTAACCTTCGGCACTAATACCAATTTTTGCAAGCGTTTCAACAACCTGCGCCAACGTATGACCTTTCGGATGATTCGGTAATAAACGCTGTACTTCATCCGGTTCCATTGGAACCCCGATCAGCTGCGCTGCCCGAAAAATCGCCCAGTGAGCGCACTGAGGCTTAACAGATATTGCCTGCGGCTTTTCTTTTGCCAAAATGACAAAACATAGAACAACACCGACAAAACAAGCCAAAATCGGAATCAATATGTTAAAAAAACGGTCGGGCACTACTCTAAACCTCGGTATTTTTTGATGCATTTTTTTTGCGCCGTTGCATAAACGTAAGATAGATAGAAACGAATATTAAAAACAACCCCGCACAGATGAATATCCATCTTGATTTTGATTTTTTTTCAAGGCTTTTTAAATGTTCTGGCAATGGAAATGCAGTGTCTTCTACCTCACTTGCAATTTGCGTTCTTGTGTCGAAAAGATGATCTTTCTGCCGAACTCCCAAAAATTGTAGCGTAAAAATTTCGTCTGAAATCTTTTTATTTATTTTTACATTTGAAAAACGATATTCCCTCTTAACTTTTCCCCCAAAGATAAATTCTGACGCAATCGAAGGAAACCAAATCTCATCAACAAGAATCGGTTCACATTTCCAATGCCTGTAACAGGAATTATCTATCATTGTCTTATATTCGATTAGGTAGTACGATTTTGTTGTATCAAAGACATATATGTGGGCTGCCGGTTTTGAACCGAGCGTTCTTTCCGCTTTAACCGTTAAAAAATTTCCTACTTGGGTTGCAGAATAGATTACATGGGATTGATGCGAGAGAGATTTGGCAGCAACAAACATTTCTCTACTGGGTACAACTCGCGACGGTATCATACGGTCAAATGGATTAAAATATTCCGGTAAACGCGAGTTGTCGTGCCGAGTTACATCTCTCTGGTCAATACGAATATTTCCTATGACACTTGCGTGATTTTGAGGGTCTACATCTGGATCGTCCACATTAGGATTGGCTGCGTGGTACCAATAGGCAACATCCTTCACACACAAATAACCATCAATGGTACAGTGTTTCTTTTCCTTTGCGTCATTCTCTAATTGCCAGTATTCGCAAAGAGAACGAAGAGAGAGACGATAATTACTTTTTTTATCAATGGCAAAAAAAGTTTTACTTTTTTGAAAAGTTATGACTTCTTTTTTTTGATATTCCTCATATTGTATTTCTACATCTCCCTGTACTGTAATGATAGATTCAATATTGCTTCTATTCCGATTCGCCACATTCTCAAAAAATGCAACAGATATTGGGACAGGCTTCCCCTCTTGCGCCGAAACTACGTCAGTACAAAAAGATACAACGCAAACAAACACTACAATTATCAACAACATGACTTTGATTCAGTTATAAGCTAACGGCACCCCAAAAAATCGGAGCAGAGAAAATATTCCTAACACGGGGCGCGGCAAACTAGGATATTACGGCAAGTTTATTAATACCAGTACAACTTCACAGACAATTTTACAATGCCAATATTTAATCTGGGGATATGTAGCCAAAATTACTGTATAAAACAAACGAAAAATACAAGGATACTGTCCCAACTACAATTTTGTTTTTTAACCAAACCACCTAAAGCGTCGCATCCACTCTAACACGGCTTACCCCTCTCTACGGAAGCTTCCGCTACTATGGTGAATTTCAACATAAAACACCAAACTCTATTCTTGTTGCTCACGCAATAATGAGAATGTTCGAAAGATGTGCTTACACTTGTTTTCTGTCAAACTAAGGTACCGCACAGAAACAAAATTACTATCAATAAACCGATCAACGCTCGTATTTTTAGTGTTTTTTATAAAATTGGGGGTTAGTCATTTTGTAGCGATGCTTAAGGATCAACACAATAGCCCTTCTTAAATGTCACCCACTCGCCTACGTGACGTTCCCAATCTACGCATATAGAGTACGGAACGTACCCATCGCTACAATTTTCAGAAAAATCGCATTGGCTTTCCTCCTTGTAATCTATACATTCACATGTCACTTCTTTATAACAGTTTTTACGTTCAACTTGAACGAGTTGGGATTTTGTATTGCTTCCCGGGTTTGAATTTGGAGAACTAAAATCCTCCCCTTCATACTGCTTTACTGTTTTAGTTGTCGTATCAATTGGATCGCCAAATGGAGTGCCTCTATCAAAATGACTCACACAGCCACAGGAGATATGGTCACTACCTGTACAAACACGACTTATGTTTGTACAACCTTCGTCTTCCGCTCCTCCAATGACGTTTACCATTTCTTCATGCGATAACGGTCCCGTCTTGGTAGCTCTTTCTTGACACAGCGAGCAAAACTGAACCACCACAACTAAAAACGGTACAACCGCAAACGACCACACAACAAATTTAACACTGATTTTCATTTCTGGCTCCATCAAAATTGGGACTAAAGTGTTTTACGAATGAACAAGTACGGCTACTCGTTCCATATTCTCGGTTCATTGTATCACCTAATGGTAGTTTGTCAATTGTGTGGTGTCTTTTAATTTTTCTCTTTTTCACTCCAGACCTGTTTAACAATCCCCTCTTCAAGTAAAAGAACGCTCGGCGTTTCTACAAACCATTGTTTTGAACGAT
>JAIRWK010000013.1 GCA_031268995.1 Planctomycetaceae bacterium | reverse complement strand
CGACGATTCCTCTGACAAATTTTCCGAACCCGTTCCGGTCATAGTCCAACCATTACTCGACAACGTTCCAGAACTTGAATAATCATAATCACTTTCGGTCGAACCATTTTCGGTAATGGAACCGGTTATGTTACGTGTTCCTTCGCTTGTTGTTTCGGCAATTGTGTAGGTACCTTCGCCGTCGTAGTCGCTTGATGAATCGCCGTTGGATTCACTTGAATATGTTCCCGTGCTGTTCCAATCTTCGCTTTCGTTTTCACCTTCGTCGGATTTTGTCAATGAAATTTCCGTACTTGAATATTCGTACCAATATTCGCTTTCCGAAAATGTCTCCGAAACCTGATCTGCCTTTTACATCACGAGAATATATTACACTCCCATGATCAACATTATTGTTTGATGAGGTTGTTTATGAAGTCGCCAGCTTTGCCGGAATTAATCAATTCAATCATATCCGGTCCATATGCCTTTTCCCATAAAGTATTGAGAATTTTATCCAGTTCGTGTAATTGACGAGTTGCTTTAAGGAATTCTTTTTCGTTTTTATAATCGGGCAATTCATCTGATATTTGCAAATAATTACCATAACTGGCGGCTGGAATTATTTTCACCCAATCATGCAACTGCGGTAAATCCCCAAGCTCATTTGAAAAATATGTCAACCAACCCGTCATATCATTTGTATATTTTCCCGTGTATCTTTTAATAAGTGGTACAGATGACGCGACGGAACCGCATTCAGGTTGCCAATGTTTTACAACGAGATCAAATACCTTTTTGATAAATTCTTTGGATGTAATTTTCTCTGTACCATCTGTAAAGGGTGGAAATCTTATAAAAGACTCAAAAAAATTAGTATATTTTGATGTTTGCCAGATGTTTCGTATTTCAATTACATTTTTAAAATCGTTGATATCTTTGAAATTACAATAAGTTATTTGACTTTGTGACGGTATTAACTCACCTTCATTAATGATTTCTTTTAGTGTATCAAGCGACGGAACCGCCCAAAAAGATTTTCCGTGATATTGTGATGATGATGGAATAAAAAAAGGTAACCATTCAGGACACAATTTCACAAAATCATTTAAAAAATCTCTTGTTTTTTGAACAACTTCTCTAATAGTAAATTTACCATTCCGCCTAAAATACATCGTTAGTCCGTATAACTTCCACCATCTAGTGTCGTATCCAGTATCATCCACCATCAGTAGACGTTGAGGAGAACGATCCAAAAGATATTTCAGGTTATCATCTGTTTTAACAGCATCAGAAAAAGTTATTTTGTCATTAGCTTCGTAGATATATTCTGCAATCCATACGTGATACTCACGTTTTCCGGTAGCAATTCCACAAATATTTTCAATAAAATCATAATGTGAGCCGGGATACAAATGCAAGTCACCATCAATTTCATAAAATATTTTGCCCGAGTAAGTCATAAGAATGGTTACATTACTGTAGGCAATTGGAATTAAAATCTCTCCATGTAAAATCTCTTCATAGCAAAGTAAATTGAATTGCCATTCCAGAATACTAGTATCTAATGTTCCTATGGAGATTTTTTTTGTTGATTGCATTAACTGATTACCACTATGCCATGAGTAGTTAATACGAATAGTAATTCCGCCAAATTCCTGTAAAAATGCTCTTATTGTATCATTGATATAATGACCATCATGAGCAATAAAAACCTCAAACGCTTCAGTTGAAACAGACCGACCGGGATACCAACCAGCTTCCTTCAATATTTGTAATGTACTTTCTGAAAAATTTGACATAAAAATTTTTTGTATTGTTAGACATTAGTATGGGATATTAAGTTTTGTAAACATGTGTTTACAATATTCGCATGGTTCGACAACGGATTGATTTGAGGTTCCCACTGTCTTAAATCGTAGTTTTGTCAGATCAAGAGTTCGACCTACGGCAGTAGCTTCGTGTAGTAAATCGTTCAGAATATGAAATTCAGCACAATCGCCAAATTGCCATCCCAATGCCTCACCAGTGTAAGTATTAATTATGTTTTGTAATGTTGGATGAATTTTATCCGCACTCAATCTTCCAGACTTACCAGTAATAATTTTACCCGTATCTATGTCAACGGCTGCCGAAACCTTAGCTGGTCTACCTTTAACAGGTTTTTTAACTGCTTCAGCTGCTGCCATAGCGGCACTTTCGGCATTCTTAATTGCGATGGCTTCTTTTTGGGCGGTGGAGACAAATCTGTTACTGGCTCGTTTGATGATGTCATTTACGGCTTTTGCAAATTTTGTGGTGTTTGATGTTACATTTTGTGGCAACTGCTTGATAACTTTTACGGTGTTGGCAGCTGCATCTTTTACTGTTAGGCTTTTCCACGTTGTACCGCCAACACCGACTGTTTCAAATCCCAACCCTGCTACAGCAATCCAAAATCTTGCACTTTTTTCACCTTCATCACTTGCCATCCATTGACCGTATTGACCCATTGAGTCACTTATTACATCGGTACCGCCGCCGCGATTCATGAAAGTTGTAACACCATAGTAATATGTATCAGTCCCAAAAGCAACAGCTCCAACTCCTCCAACTTTTGTCAGAGGATCCGGTGAACCAACTGCTACCAAACCACCGCCAACCGCCGTACCACCGCCAAACACAACAAGCACTGAGCCATTAGATTTACGATAAAGATATGTTTCCCAAGTCTCTGGTAAATCTGTTCCACTCGCGTAAAATTCATCCGCAAGAACTTGATAAAGTTGATGTGCAGCATTGGTCGTACTGCGTGTAAAATATCCCCAGTTGCGACAATCAATCTTAATCGTTTTCGTCTTGTGATCAACCGCATTGTCATACCACCAAAAACGACTATTCGTATCAAGCGAATAACCAAGTACTCCAAAAACTAGTGCAAATGCTTTCATTGCTTGCTCGTTGTTTCCATAAAGACGCTCAAACTCATCAAG
>JAIRWK010000337.1 GCA_031268995.1 Planctomycetaceae bacterium | reverse complement strand
TTAAACCGTTTGAAATATCCTCATATTCCGTCCCTAACGGGACTTGAGCAATGTTTTACCTTTTTTCTATCAATCGACTGAATAATCACCATCATTTCCGTATCGTGCGTAACATGAGTTATTAGTTTTTTGGCGTTTTTATTGTTCGGATTCGTCGATTAGCCAGCGTACTAGATAGCATCTTACGGGATGGCTTGTTTTGGCTGGGTTTTGTGTTACTGTGATGCCAATTTCAATGAGGTTTTCCGTGTCGCTGACATTGTTCACGTCAATCGAGTAAAGCCAAAGAACATCGTTTGCGTCGCCTTCGGAAATTACTCCGGTGTCTTCGATTGTGTCGTTGCGAATGGTTTGATTTGTTACGGGCGTGTCCACAACTGGTTTCATCTCAATAATTCCGAGTTGTACTTGCGCGAGAATATTTTCTGCTAGAAGTTCGGCTTGTGTCGTGTCGCGTGCTTCTTTGGCATTGCGGAACGCCAAACGCCCCATCTCGCTAATAACAGCAAGACAACTACCAAGTATCACAAGCGCAATCACCACCTCAACTATCGTAAGTCCATTCTTCACAACACCAATTTTCGGTTTGTACATTTTCATATTCATTTTCACAACCTCACAATTTATATATTTAAGCTCACTAATGTCCCCTTAAAGTTGTTTGGCTTTTTTGTAATCTATTATTTTTTAATAGTTAATGTAAAATTTTGACCTGTATCGACTTCAAATTGATTTTTTGAGACGATTAAAAAACGAAAGATAAGCCATTATGTTTAGCAGGTCAATTTATTTTCACAAAAATAAAGGAACTCAAAATGTAGCAATTTTTTTATCAAATTCTACAAATTTTGAGTCTGCTACAATTTGAAAAAACACCTATATTTCAAGCACAAAACAAAAAAATTTGCAGAAACAATAAAACCACAAAGTATAGCCAACTAACATTATTCGACTTATGGTGGGACACTAGTGGAAATAAATCTTAATTTCTTGATAAATAGTCATCTTTATTTTTAATTATTCGGCTTTTGCCGTTCACCACACTGATTCTATTATATTCAAGCTACTTTAAAACGTAACAATGTGAAGCGGTTGTTCAACGGCGAAGCCTGCCGCCCACACCGGCTTCGGTATAATATATTTCGTGCTATATATTATCATAACTTATTTTATTATCAGTAACTGATATATGTTTATTACTTTTCATAAATTCTATTGCCATTTTAATTTTGTCTATTGATAATTTTTTGGAAAAATACGAAGACAAGTAATTTTCTAGTGTCTCAATTTTCTTCGGTCTTCTGCTTTTTTGTAACCCTGTCTGTTTCTGTAAATATTCAATAATTATTTTTGTATCATCTGTTTCGATTATTTTTGGTGAATTCTTTTTCTTTTGTTTCTGTTTTGGTTCTTTTATCTCAACAATTTTTTTTGTGTTATTTGTTTCGACTGTTTTTGGTGATTCCTTTTTCTTTTGGTTTGGTTTTGGTTTTTCTATATCAATATCAATAATTTTTTTCTCGATTTCTTCAACAATACCTATTCTTTTGATTGATATGCCATATCCGTCCAAATGTTTTATCAACTGATCATAATCAGAATCTTTTGAGAAAATTATTATTTCTGATTCTTTTATGCTGTCAAAATATCGACCAATATAAAACGCAATAAAAATATCTAGTGCATTTGGTCCACGCCCATTAACTTTAATTAATTCTATTGCGGAAATATTATTAAATAAATTTTTTGCAAACTCGATGGCTTTATTGTCTTGAGCTAGACCAACCATCACAATTACTTTCGTTTTTGGATCAATCACGTTAGTATCAATTTTCTGAAGATTTTCAAAATCCACAAATATAACCGACTTATACACAATCCACCTCCATACTTTATTGCCATATTTTTGTTATACCGATGCTGGTATGATTTATTTTGCGTGATTTATTGCTGCGGCGATGAAGTTGTCGAACAAGGGGTGTGGTTTGGTTGGTTTTGATTTGAATTCGGGGTGATATTGTACGCCGACGAACCAAGGATGATTTGCCAACTCGACCACTTCAACTAAACCACCGTCGGGACTCGTCCCCGCAATCACTAATCCGGCTTCACGCAACTTATCACGATAACTATTATTAAATTCGTATCGATGTCTGTGTCGTTCTGATATTTCTTTGTTTCCATAACTTTTGAAAACGTTACTTGTTTCGTTTAGAACAGCGGCTTGCGCACCAAGCCGCATCGTGCCGCCTTTGTCCGTAACGTTACGTTGTTCGTCCAACAGTGTGATTACCGGATAAGAAGTATTTTGATCGAATTCTGTTGAATTTGCTTTATCCATTCCGCAAATATTTCGGGCAAATTCTATCACGGCGCATTGCATTCCCAGACAGATACCAAAAAATGGAATTTGTCGTTCTCGTGCCGTTCGGATCGCGTCAATTTTGCCCTCAACACCGCGATCACCAAATCCGCCCGGTACAAGAACACCGTCAACATCATCGAGTTGTTTGGGCGAGAAGGAATCGCTTGGTATTCCGCGAACACGCACATTTGTTCGGTGTTTTATTCCGGCGTGATCGATTGATTCGTAAATTGATTTGTAGGCATCTTTGTGTTTTGCGTATTTGCCGACAACTGCGATTGTAATTTCGCTTGACGGATTCCGCAACCGACCAAGAATATCATACCAACACGAAAGATCAGGTTCGGTTTGTTCTTTGGAATCGAGGCGAAAATAGTGTAGTACGCGGTTATCGAGTCCGTTATTGTGCAATGTTATTGGGACTTCGTAGATTGAAAATTCCGCGTCTTTTTCTTCTATTACGTCTTGTGTATTCAGGTTGCAGAACAACCCGATTTTATTGCGTTCAACATCGCTGATCGGCATTTCTGTTCGGCAGACAAGAATATCGGGTTGAATACCGATTTGCCGCAATGTGCTGACTGAGTGTTGGGTTGGTTTTGTTTTGAGTTGATTTGATGATTTCAAGTAGGGGAGTAATGTCAAGTGTATAAACAGGCAATTTGTTCTGCCGGCATCAAGGGCAAATTGTCTAATTGCTTCAAGAAACGGTAAACTCTCAATATCGCCAACCGTGCCGCCAATTTCAGTCAACATAAAATCAACATCGCGATTGCGAAGTGATCTAATTGCGCGTTTGATTTCGTCTGTGATGTGTGGGATTACTTGAACGGTTTTACCGAGAAACCGTCCGCGACGTTCGCGGCGTAAAACGTTGCGGTAGATTTTGCCGCTTGTCCAACTGCTATTGCGTGACAACGGCGAAACGGTAAAACGCTCATAATGACCAAGATCAAGATCAGTTTCCGCGCCGTCATCAAGAACATAAACTTCGCCGTGTTGGTATGGACTCATTGTACCCGGATCGATATTTAAATACGGATCCAATTTCTGCATCCGCACCGAATACCCGCGACTCTCAAGTAACATCCCAAGCGACGCACTCGTCAACCCCTTGCCCAGAGAACTAACAACACCGCCCGTTATAAATATATGTTTCATAATTTTTATGTTTAGCTTTTTCCGCCCTGTAGAAACGTAAAAACGATTGCGTGTTATTCTGACAAATTTATTACTGTCCGTCAAGATAGTTATACCGTAGCTGGTAGGGCGATGGGCTTCGCCCTTGAACAACCGCTTCACGTTGTTGCGCTTGCGTGTTCAGCTTCAGGAATTTTAAATTAGCTTCCGTATAGTATATCTTTAAAGAATCTACGTTATCTGCGTGCTGATTTTAAAAAATGGAAAAAATATATCGAAGCCTAGCGTCCATGCAAGCTACGGTATGGAACAAAATAAAAAATAGTGTATTATACCGCAGCCGGTAAGGCGATAGGCTTCGCCCCTGAACAACCGCTTCACGTTGTTGCGTTTGCGTGTCCAGCTTCAGGAATTTTAAAGTAGCTTCAGTATATACCGATGTCGTTTTGCGATTTTGGAAACGCGAAACGCTTATACCGGTTGCGGTATAAATTTAACCATTTCAAAAAAAATTAGGAGTTGAATTATGTTCAAACGAATTGTTGTGATTGTTGTTTTTTTGTTGCTGATGTTTACGGAGGTTGTGATTTCCGGCAACATTTTTGCGGAGGAAATGTTGAAGCCTGAGGTTGCTAGTACTGCGGTATATCTTGCGCCGATTAAGCAGGAGTTGCAAAAGCAGTGGTCTAAAAACCGGATAATCAATTTTGTCTTTCATGGGCATAGTGTTCCCGCAGGTTATTTTAAAACGCCGGATGTACGATCATTTCAAGCGTATCCGTTGCTCGTTCACCAAGAAGCTAAAACAATTTACCCATTCGCCGTCATAAACGCAATTAACACATCAATCGGCGGCGAAAATTCAGAATCAGGTGCGGCTCGATTTCAACAACAGGTTTTGACACATCGTCCGGATGTTCTTTTTATTGACTATGCGTTGAATGACAGAGGAATAGGTCTGGAACGCGCAAAAAAAGCATGGGAATCGATGATCGAAACCGCTCTTGCAAAAAATATCAAAGTCATCTTGCTAACGCCTACGCCGGATTGGTCGGTGAATATTCTTGATGACAATACTTCGCTTGCACAACACGCAAAACAAATTAGAGAATTAGCGGCAAAATATCACATAGGGCTTGCAGACAGCTACGCGGAGTTCAAGAAAAAAGTCCAAGACGGCGACAATATACGAGATTACTTGAGCCAAATAAATCACCCAAACGAAAAGGGTCATCGTATCGTAACCTCATTGATTATACAATACTTGAAGTGATAGAAATTAACCAATGCTTATACCGGTTGCGGTATAAATTAAACAAAGAAAGGTAAAATTATGAAGTGTATCAGTATTTTGGTTGTGTCGAGTTGTGTAGCGGCGACGTTTATTGGTGTGAATGTTTCGTCGTTGTTTGGGCAAAGTGTAAAACCAAAAATTTCACTGGAAGAACCTCAAAATCATTCGCCGGACGATCCGAATTTCGGTGAATTGCTAACACAAAAACAAAAATTGCAACAGAGTGCTAGACAAAAAGGTTTTGAGCGTTTGCAGGAAGAACAAAAAGTAAAGGAGCAGAAATTTGTAATCGACAAATATGTGTTGGACACACATCTAAAAGAATTGCAATCACTCAAGCCAAAGCAAATGCTGGACGGCAAAAAAATTGGTCTTGATTTTTGGAATTTTCCTGAAATGGACGGTTCGACGAGTTGTCTTAATCTTGGTATGATTGTGGCATCTTATGTTTTGGGAGTGCCGTATAAATGGGAAATTGTATCAATTGACAATGAAGAGCAACAGGAAAAGTATCCGCCGCTTTTCCGAACTTATACACCTTTGCCGAACGAGAATTTGCATTCCAGTTATTCTTCTAACACTCTATCTGGAATCGAATTGAAAGTTGTTACTGATGTGGAAAAAACGACGTTTCGACAACGAAATATTTTTCGACAATATTTTGGGCAATTTCAAGGAACGCACAAATCGTATTTGGCTTTGATTGGCAAAGCGAAAGAAAATAATCCCAATACCCCTAATCGTTCCTATAACAATTATCCTCGCATACCAGGCAGTAGCAATTACTCCGTTCAACCAGATAAAAATGGAAGGTATCCAACGATTGATCCAAGTGTTACGCCGGATACACAGGGAAGATTTGCATTTCCGCAATCCGAAATTTTACTTGTTGCCCGCAGTTTATCGGAGGACGAAATGAGGGCGTTGAAGCTTGCTGATATTGCGTTGGAATTTCATCCGATTGCGTTGGACGGTTTTATTTTTGTAGTCAACCGGACAAATCCTGTTGAGGGTTTGACGTTGGAGCAAATTCAATCCATTTACGCCTCGTCTCAACCCAAATATTGGAAAGATTTTGGCGGATCTAAAGACCAAATTAAAATACTTGAGCGCAATCACAATTCAGGAAGTCGTGAATTGATGGATCAGTTAGTTGTTACTCCAGAGGCATTGCAAAAATATAGAGATGGCGCAACCTCACCAATTGATGAGCAACAATCGCAATCACTTTATCAACATTCGTCCCCTCCGCCGTCTCTTAAAAAACGCGACAATGAATCATTTCGTGATAGTCGTCCTGTCTTTGGAATGTCGGGCGGTGGAATGAAGTTTATTTTGAATGGTTTGCACGAAGATCGAAATTCGATTGGTTATTCGGTGTATCATTTTGAGCATTTTGTGTTTCGTGTACCTGAATCGCGGGTTTTGGCGGTGAATGGTGTTTTCCCGAATTACGAGAGCATTCGCACAAAAAAATATCCGTTGATTTATGAGGTTTATGTTGTAACTCGCAAGGGAATTGCCAATGACTCACCGGCTGCAAAACTTCGAGACTGGTTGCTTTCAGACGACGGTCAACGCGCCATCCGCGAAAGCGGCTACGTACCAATAAACCCAAAAATCGCCTCAGAATAAAAGGGAATTTCTAAAATTAATTTTATTCAAATTCAGCATGCGGATGAAGCAGATTGAAGGAGATATACTGAAGCTACTTCAAAATTCCTGAAGCTGAACACGCAAGCGCAACAACGTGAAGCGGTTGTTCGGGGGCGAAGCCTATCGCCTTACCGGCTAAGGTATATTCGCAAGATCGGAAAATAAAATCTTATTCGCGAACATCTTTAAAGAATTTGCGTTATCTGCGTGCTAATTTT
The DNA here is from genome assembly GCA_031268995.1 of Planctomycetaceae bacterium. Taxonomy (GTDB): domain Bacteria; phylum Planctomycetota; class Planctomycetia; order Pirellulales; family Thermoguttaceae; genus WRKP01. Next base: position 17,170 of record JAIRWK010000337.1, on the reverse strand, counting down.
TTAAAGTGGCATTGCAATTTTTTGGATTTGTTTTATACTTGTCGCTGGTTTGATTGGTTTGGGGTACTTCGGTGTTTGTGGAACCGGATGCTTTTAACCGTAGATTGGTTGTCCAAGGGGCGAAGCCTACTGCCCATTGGGGCAACTTTTGTTTGATTGTAATTTTGTTATGCTCAAGCTGTTTTGAAATTCCTGAAGCTGAACACGCAAGCGCAGCATCGCGAAGCGGTAGTTCAAGGGCGAAGCCTGTCGCCCATACCGGCTTCGGTACACAAAATTACAATTGTTAGTTGATGTTTTGTTTATAGGTCAAATATGCTAAAGACCCGCTTCAAATTTCCCGAAACTGACTACGTGAGCGTTGAAGGGCGGAGCGGTCGTTCGGGGAACGAAGCCTGCCTTCAATGCTGGTTTCGGTATAGAGAACTTGATCTATTTACACTTTAGAATTACCGAAGATGAACACGCAATCGCAACAATGTGAAGCGGTTGTTTAGTGGCGAAGCCTACCGCCGCCGACTTTGGTATAACCATTTAACAAATAGGAGAATGATGATGAGAAACCTTTTACAATTGCCACTTAGAAAGAATTTTAACATGCTGGATTGCCAGAATGTTAAAATAGGCAGGGGGGGGGGGGTACGTAGAATATTATGTGCGTCTACTTCTAACCAAAATTTCTTTAATTTTTCCAGATACCGAAAGCGTTTTTTTGCTTTCACTCTTGTTGAGCTTCTTGTGGTGATAGCGATCATTGGTGTTTTGATTGCGTTGCTTTTGCCCGCAGTTCAAGCGGCGCGTGAAGCTGCACGAAGAACCCAGTGCGTAAATAACCAACGTCAAATTTGTATTGCTGTACACAATTTCCACGACATCAACAACAAATTTCCGTGTGGTTTGACAATGTCATATAATTCGACAAATGATGGTCAATGGAATTGTTCGCAATTTGACAGCGGCGCGATCGGATGGGGGACAAGAATTTTGCCTCAAATGGAAATGACACCACTTTATGAACAAATCTCAAAGTGTTTCACCGATGCAGGTCAAGATGCAAATTTGATCACAAATTGGGGACAATATATTTTCCAATGCGTCAGCACTGGCGGAACACCAAGTACAACTGGAATAGTTCCTCTCTCGATTTCTCAAACCAGTTTGAAAGGTTGGATTTGTCCATCGTGTCCGGCGGGCGGCGGGGTAATTTATCCCCAAACGAATTTTTTACGTAAATTTGCCAAAGCTAATTACGTTGGCAATTGCGGTTCACGCCGCATGGGGCAAGCTGAACGCCGCGACATTAGCGACTCGAACACAAGTCACGCCTCGAAAGACTACGCGAATTGCGAAAATGGCGATTACGGCGGTTTGTTCTTTCAAGGTCATCCTGCTTTCAGAAACCGCCCCGGATTTCAACCCGGTTTCAAATCCATTGAGGACGGTTCTTCGAATACCTTTATGGTTTCAGAACGGCACTGCGACAGGATAGGAAATAATAAATCCAATGACGGAGGATTGCGTTATCCAACCAGTTGGATTGGCGGTTACGAACGCGGTGTGCATGAAATTGCATTTTCCACATATTACATGCCAAATAACAGAGCTGATGAATCCGGCTCCGAATTTCCTGCGGAAGCATGTGCGGCAAGCGCACATCCGGGCGGAGTCAATGTTACTTGTGCTGATTTATCTGGGCGTTTTGTCAACGAAAATATCACGGCGCAAGTCTGGTTGGTATTTGGCGGACGAGACGATCACCAATCGGCTTCATTACCGTGAAAGCTAGGCAGTTCGCAGCTTTAAATTTCAGCGACCGCCGATTGCTTAACAGGCTTTTACGTTTTTAAGCCGCTAAAATTCATAGCACGATCTGTATAGTTTTCTTCAACTATATACTGAAGCTGTTTTAAAATTCCTGAAGCTGCGGTAAACCTACAACGCAGAGCGTTGGGCAAACGCAACAACGTGAAGCGGTTGTTCAAGGGCGAAACCTATCGCCTTACCGGCTAAGGTATAAACTAACATTTAATAAAAATTTTTGGGAGGTATAAAATGAAAAATTTGTCCAGTTCACAATTTAATTGTGTAAAACAAAAGGCATTCACGCTTGTTGAGTTATTAGTTGTGATTGCAATAATTGGTGTTTTGATTGCGTTATTGCTTCCGGCGATTCAAGCCGCCCGCGAAGCCGGTAACCGCGCCGCGTGTGCATCGAACCAACACAACATCGGTTTGGCATTGCACAACTTTAACGACGTAAATAGCAAAATGCCATGCGGTTTGACAATGGCATACAGACCTGGAAATACCAGCGTGTGGAATTGCCCTCCTTATAATGAAGGCGCATTAGGTTGGGGGGCAAGGCTTATGCCTTTTTTGGAAAACGATGGTGTTTATCAGTCAATTGTTAATGCCTATAAAAACAACGGCGGCGATGAAGCTCTTGTCGGTAATTGGGGGCAAAATGTTTTTGGAACAATTATTCCATCGTCAATTTACCAAACGAGGATTGCCGTTTGGGTTTGTCCTTCTTGCCCGGGCAAGGATTTGTCTGTGCAGCAAGTTGCTAAAGGAAATTATGTCGGCAATACCGGCGCACAACGTATGGGACAAACTGATCGGCGTGACGTTACCGGATATCCTCGAGATGCAGCTTGTCCGACTGATGATGCGTACAAGACGGGAAACTGTAATAACGGCGATTACGGCGGGATATTTTTTCAAGGGCATCCGAGTTTACAGGGGCAAGATGGTTTTCAGGTCAGTTTGGACGATATTTCCGACGGTACGTCAAATACGTTGCTTTTGTCAGAACGGAGTGCAGAGAAGGTTGTGATCGGCACAAACGAAACGCGGCGGTTTCCAACGTCATGGATTGGAACGAAAGAGCCGCGAGCAATGTGCGATATTGGGTTTTCAACATATTACAGCATAAATTATAAGTGTTGGCCCATTAACGCTACCGATGGTTCAACAAACGTAGTAGGTGAATATCCGATGGGAAGTTGTGCGGCAAGCCAACACGCGGGCGGTGTCAACGCAACAACCGCCGACGCTTCCGTGCGATTTGTAAATGAACAAATCAACGCCGCAACATGGCTAAACTTGGGCAGCCGTAATGATGGTGCAGTTGTCAGTTTTTAAAGTGCGATACCGTTTTGGCATACTCAAGCTACTTTAAAATTCCTGAAGCTGCGGTAATCCTGCAACTTAGGCAAACGCAACAACGTGAAGCGGTTGTTCAAGGGCAAAGCCTATCGCCTTACCGGTTGCGGTATAGTTTACAATTTCTCTTTGCGGTATTTCAATTGCCGTAAAGAGAGATTTTTTTGTCAAAATTCAAATTTAAACAATTAACAGAAAATTATGAAAATAGGAAAAAATATTATTGTATTGTCGGCGATAGCAATATTGATTGTTGTTGGTGGTTGCCGCAAGGGAATTGAGCGGGTGAGTATTGACGGAACGGTTACATTTGAAGGCAAACCGCTTGACGGCGGTTACCTAACAATCAGACCAGTTGCAGGTCCGGGAACAGGTACGGCAATCAAATCGGACGGCACGTACAAAATTTCAAAAGAATCCGGACCAATGGCAGGTGAATGCGAAATCTCAATTGAAAGGTTCAAAACCCAAAGCATAACCGGTAGCGACGGACGCGAAAGCACCGTATCAGAACCTACGTTACCAGAAAAAATTCAAGGTAAACCAAAAAATTTCACCTTGAAAAACGGTAACAACAAAATCGATCTCGATCTCGACACATGGTAGTTGCTATGTAAAAATTCGGCACGCAGATGACGCAGGTTGGGAAAAGATATTCGCAAGATCAGAAAGTAAAATTTGATCTGCGATTATCCCTAACGAATCCGCGTTATCTGCGTGCTGGTTAAAAAAATCTTCTCTTTTCTTTTTTGTGTTTTTTGGGGGTATCTTTGAATTTGGATTTCTGAAACTCTTTGTGTTAATGGGATATAAATAGTTATTTGATCTGGAATTTGGTTTTTTGGAGTGGGGCGGGGAATCGGTATTACTCCCCCATTGACGGAAATTGGGAGTTGTGTTTTAATTTAGCAACTTACATTTTTGCTGACTCAAACTTAGAGCGGTTCGGCAAAATGTCGTCCTTTTGGAGCAACGGGGCGGATATTTCAAAATCACCTTTAACAGTAAAAGGAAAAAAAATCATGTCAGTACGAAAATTTTTCGTAACACTAAACCAACTACTCACCAACTCCACCCAATATTTCCGCCGAATTTTGAAAAACATTGTCAAAATAGGTAGGATTGTTAATATGAGGGGGGGGGGGGGGGGTACGTAAAGAGTGGCAAGCCTTCACGCTTGTCGACCGCTTGGTCGTCATTGCCATTATTGGCGTCTTGATCGCCCTGTTGCTTCCCGCCGTTCAAGCGGCACGCGAAGCCGCAAGAAGAATGCAGTGTTCAAACAGTCAAAGACAACTGGGGTTGGCTTTGCACAACTATCACGACTCTCATGCGGTATTGCCCCGAATGAATTGGGAGTGGTCTGTAGGCAAATATGCCCTTTCCGTTCATGTCCGCATTTTGCCGTACCTTGAGCAAAGTGCGCTTTACGAAAGTTTCCCGCAGAACATTCCGGTTTGTCCTGTTGCCAGCCAGACGGGAGGAGATGTCAATTTGATTAAGTTTGTATATATGACTGTGCCGTTGTTGATCTGCCCAAGTGATGGGGAGAAACAACCCTACACGTCGCCACCTAATCCGCTGCCAACATCAACCGGTAATCTTATGGGTTCACCGATGAACAGAGTAAATTACGTGTACTGTAATGGAACATCGCTCAGCGATAATGGCTATGGCGACATTTCAGCAGTTCCGTCTTCTCAAGGGCTTTTCACTTTCAATGAAATTGGACTGGAACATGTTAGCGCAGGAGATGGAACAAGCAACACAATTGCCGTCAGCGAAACACTGAGAGCTCCGGCTAGCGATAGCTTAACATTCACCAGTCTTCCCGACAAGAAATTACGCAACCGGCTTCGGTATTTCGAGAATAGTACGGGTGTCGCTGCTTACGCTCCTTATGATTTTGAGACACGAATGGATGAACACCCAGAAAACATCGTTTCGGGTAATCGCGGCGGTCCTTGGTTTACTTCTCACGGTCCGGCAACAGGTTTTTCAACGCTTTACAAACCCAACTCAGGCGTTCCGCATTGTTGGACAAAAGCTGGCTACTCAAATTTTAATTATACGAGCAGTAACCATAGCAGCGGAATAAATACCTGTTACGCAGATGGAAGCGTTCACTTTACTTCGGATAATGTCGAGCTTAATATTTATCGAGCTTTGAGTACACCCGGCGGCGGTGAATGATATTAGGGATGTTATAAAAACTCGTAACCGTTCACGGGTTTTTAAATAGTATATGATTATCAATGTCCCGTAGGAACAAACTATTGGTAGAAAACGAAGCAAAAAATAATCTCCGTCCTGTAGGGACGGGCTGTAACGGGAATGTCCCGCTCCCGATTACAGTAGCGAGGACGCTGCCGTTATACCGTAGCCGGTAGGGCGATAGGCTTCGCCCTTGAACAACCGCTTCACGTTGTTGCGCTTGCGTGTTCAGCTTCAGGAATTTCAAAGTAGCTTGAGTATACAAGAGTTCGTCCCTAACGGGACGAGTCCTTGTTTTCATGATATATTTTCTACCAATAGTACGTCCCTAGCGGGACGGAGAAAAACAATAACTGTTGAAATAAAATAACCATTGTCCTGCCGTTTGCTGTCGATTAAACGAAAATCTCCGTGAACGGTTACAAAATTCCCCCTCAGTGTTCATCAGTCGCTAATTGTAGAACTACAATCGTCAATTGTAGAACTACAATCGTCAATTGTAGAACTACAATCGCCAATTGTAGAACTACAATCGTCAATTGTAGAACTACAATCGTCAATTGTAGAACTTACAATCGTCAATTGTAGGACTACAATCGCTAATTGTAGAACTACAATCGCTAATTGTAGAACTACAATCGCCAATTGTAGAGCTACAATCGCCAATTGTAGAACTACAATCGCCAATTGTAGAACTACAATCGGCAATTGTAGAACTACAATCGGCGCAATTTGCCCGTCCAAGTGTTCAAAAAAGATACAAATTTGTCCAAAATTGTCCGAAAATGATACAATTTGGCTAAATTTGCGATTCTTTTCCTGTGTAGCGTGTTAAATTCAGGTACCAAACCCGAAGTTTGGTTTATCCGCGTACAAGTTGTGCGTTGATTGTGTCGGCGATGCAACAGTTACGCAATCACAGAGATTTTTTTAGAAAGGAGTTTAGCACTATGGCTAATTCAAATGGCTACATGCCTCGACAAGATGCGGAGTTTATTTCTTGGTCAAAGACGATTTATCGGGATTGCACGGAGAATGCTGCGGTTTGGAATTTGGATATGACTTTGTTGGGTCAATTCGGGGAATTGCTTGAAGACGCTGAGGCGAAATATCAAGACAACGTCGATAAGGAATTAAAAAACCGCGCAACCACAAAAGCAAAAGACGGAGCGTTTGCTACGTTGAAACGTTTTCTTAAAGCTTACGTCAATTTGCTCGAAGGAAACACCGAAATCCCAGACGAATCAATCGTCTCAATGGGACTTCGCCCCCGACACCCACACGCCCACGAACCAATTCCCGCTCCAACCGAAGCACCGGTATTGACCGCAATCGTCGGACAACACCACGACATCACACTGTACGCCTCAACTCTCCAACACGGAAGACCAACAAAATTTCTCACCGATGGGAAATATGCCGGTTTTATGTTGAAGTATCGGATTGACGGTGAGGCGCAATGGGAGTCGTTGATTTCGACGAAGTTGCATTACACGTTGATTTTCACGGACGAAGATGAAGGAAAACACGTTTTCCTAAAAGCCGCATGGGTCAACCCAAGAATGCAAAACGGTCCTTGGAGCGAAGAAGTCAAAGAACTCGTCAACTAATTTGATTACACAACCACTGAGAACTCAGAGGACACTGAGGGGGGAAATTTTTAAACACGAAAGGCACGAAAGAGACGAAAATGACGAAAGGACACGAAAAGGAATAATAAGAAACCTTCGTGTGCCTTCTTCGCCTTCGCGGTCTAAAATTTATAACCACGAATACGAGGAAGGCGAGAAAGAAACGCGAAGGGGTTTCAAAAAAATTTCGTGTCCTTTCGTTTTTTTTGTGCCTTTTGTGTTAAAAAAATTCCCCCTCCGTGTTTCCTGTGATTGATGGTAACTTTATTTCAGGGCAATACCCAAAAATACTGTTTGCCAAAAATAAATTATTTCAACTTCAGTCAATTTCCAGTCAATAAAAATTGTTGACCGAATTCGAATGAAATTGATTTTCAGAAAACCCCCTAACATACAAACTTTACCCCAACATTAACCAACAGAGCGGAAACAAAAACCGCTAACCACACACTATAAAAATGAGTTTTCAATTTTTTCGTCGTTTTTTCTACGAGATTCACCTTTGGCTTGGGATTCTTTGTGGAATTATTGTTTTTGTGATTTGTTTGAGCGGCGCGGTTCTTGTTTTCCGCGACGAAATCAACCGGTTCGTCGATCCGGGCAAATATTATGTCAGCGTCCCCGCCGACAAAAAAAGATTGTCCATAGATGAACTAATCACAAAAGTCGAAACAAAAAATCAAGGAATGAAAGTAACCTCGTTGACCATCCCCACAAAAGAAAATCGTACAGTTGTTGTTTCGCTTTCAAACCCGCTTGGCGGCGGTGAACGCGGCGGCTTCGGCGGCAGACAACGCGGCGAAGGTAGAACAAGACCCGAAGGAGAACGCGGAAATCGCACAAGAGGTGAACGCGGAAATCGACCGGAAAGAAATTTTGACAGAAATATTGCCGGAAATAACGAACGCGGAAATCGACCCGAAGGAAATATTGACAGAAATGTTGCCGGAAACAACGAACGCGGGAATCAACCCGAAGGAAATATTGACAGAAATGTTGCCGGAAACAACGAACGCGGAAATCGACCGGAAAGAAATTTTGACGGGAATGTTGCCGGAAACAACGGACGCGAAAATCGACCGGAAAGAGAACGTAACGGAACCCGACAACGAGACGAAAACAACAACCCAAACAACACTCAAGCAGGTCGCGGAAGTCAAGGCGGCGGTCGCGGAGGTCAAGGCGGAGGTCAAGGCGGCGGTCGCGGAGGTCAAGGCGGCGGTCGCGGCGGAAGAGGCGGCGGTTGGTACGTTAACCCATACACCGGCGATATTGTTGCGAACCCCACCGACGGCGTTTCCCTCAACCGGTTTTTCATGTCCATGCAACAACTACACCGCAACCTCTGGATTTCCTACCGCATCGAAAGCCTAGGACCCCGCAGCTCACTAGGCGGTTTGATCGTCGGAGTGGCAACAATAATATTTGTCGTAATGTTGTTGAGCGGTTTTGTCCTCTGGTTGCCCCGAACATGGAAAAGTTTCGCCAAATGGAGAGCATGGAAACCCGGCTTGAAAATCCGCGTCCGAAAAGGTATCTGGAGCTTTTTGTACGATATTCACAATACAGTCGGTTTCTACTGTTTGATTCCAATGTTGATTTTGGCAATGACGGGGCTTTGTTGGTCGTTCAGTTGGTACAGAAGCGGCGCAAGCTACGTTCTCGGTGAACAAGTACTCAACAGACAACGACAACAAAATACCACAAAAATTGACCCAATCGACGAAAACACAAAACCACTATCAATCGACGAAATGATACAACGACTCAATGCCTTGATTCCGGGAAACGGCGAAATTACACTCAACATCCCAAACGATAAAGAATCCCCAATGACAATACAAAAAGGAAAAAGCGGCTTTTTTGCCTTGTCCGTCAAAGATAGAACACAATGGGATAGGTTTCGCGGGACAGTCATCCCAATAGAACATTACGGGAAAAAAGTCGAGGTTGAACGCTTCACCGACAAACCAATCGGTACTCAAATCGCGTCATCGGTTCGAGCGTTGCATTTCGGGGAGATTACAGGTTTGTCCTCAAAGATCGTGTTTTTTACCGCCTGCTTTTTCGCAATGACATTCCCAATCACAGGAATAACCCTCTGGATACGAAAACTCGCCGAATACCACAAAAAACGAAAAACAAATAAAACAAAAATAGAACCACCACCAGACAACACCAAATAAATCACCCAGTAAATACCCAATTCATACACCAAAGCCGTTAAGACCCCATTCTAGGATTTCTTTTTGGTTTGATACCGAAGCCGGTATGGGCGGTAGGCTTCGCCCTTGAACAACCGCTTCACGTTGTTGCGCTTGCGTGTTCAGCTTCGGGAATTTCAAAACAGCTTGAGTAGAATAAGCGAAAAAATATCTCATTATTATTATTTGAGATATTTTTTCCATTTGGTCAATAATTCTAACGCTTCGGCAGGTTGCAACTTTTCCATTTTTATACCGCGAATCTCATTCACTATCGGATGGTCTTCATTGCCGAAAAGGGAAAATTGAATGTTGCCGACCGTTTTGCGTTGCACTCGAACAACACGGTTAATTTTCTCGCCTTCCGCTGAAATTGTTGTCAAATTTCGCAATTCGTCTTTGATCTTGTGAGGTGTATGTTTGGTGTGTTCTTGCTCAAGCTCGGTAAGTATTTCGCGACTCCGATTTATCACATCTTTGGGCAACCCTGCAAGTTTCGCAACATGTATCCCATAACTTTTGTCCGCCGCGCCTTGAATAATTTTGTGCAAAAACACCACATCATCATTCAATTCATTGACCGCCACATTGAGATTCCGCACTAACTCCAAACTCTCCGCCAACTCCGTCAACTCATGATAATGCGTTGCGAAAAGCGTCCTGCAACCTATTTGATCATGCAGATATTCACAAATTGCCCACGCCAACGAAACCCCATCATACGTACTCGTCCCACGACCAACCTCGTCCAAAATCACTAAACTACGCGATGTGCCTTGATTCAATATCCGCGCCGTCTCTATCATTTCCACCATAAACGTACTATAACCACGCGCTATCTCATCACTCGCACCAACCCTCGCAAATATACGATCACACACACCAATCTCCGCCTCACGCGCCGGTATAAAACTGCCAATCTGCGCCATCACACAAATTAACGCCGTTTGACGAATAAATGTACTTTTGCCCGCCATGTTTGGACCTGTTATTAGTTGGAGCATACCGTTTTCGCCGCCGTCAAGTTTTATGTCATTCGGGACAAAATTACCAGCTCCGCCAAACTCCTCTATCACAGGATGCCGACCATCAATCACCCGTATCTTGGACTCCGCCGTCAAAACAGGACGACAATATCCATGTTGCCTCGCCAACTTCGCCAACGAAATCAAAACATCAAGATTCGCAATCGCAATCGCCGACCGCTGCAACCGCTGCCGACAATCCCCCGCCGATTTACAAAGTTGCTCAAAAATCTGTAACTCCGCTTCATTTGCACTCTCACTCGCAGTTAAGACTTTTTCTTCATATTTTTTAAGTTCGGGAGTCGTGTAACGTTCCGCGTTTTTGATTGTCTGTTTTCTTTCGTAGTTCGACGGAATATTTTTGCGATAGGCATTGGTAATCTCAATGTAATAACCAAACACCCGCGTAAATCCTACTCGCAAACTCGGAATACCCGTCCGCGACATTTCCTTCTCTTGATACCTAACAATCCACTCCTTACCCCCGCGCCGTAACTCACGCAACTCATCAAGCTCCGTACTAAATTTATCACGAATAAAACCGCCCTCGCGTGAATTGTGCGGCAACTCTGCACAAAGCGCATCGCTAAGAGTTTTCGCCAAATCAAAACACGGATCAATCTCTTCACGAATTACACGCAACAATGAACTGTTAGCTTTAGAAAGTTGCTCAATAAAAAACGGAAAAACCGCAAGCGTTTGAGAAATCATCCCAAGATCACGCGGTGAACAACGATTTTGCATAACTCGCGTCATTAGACGTTGGAGATCGTAGATTTTGCGCATGTTGTCTCGCATATTTGTAAGCGTGAATTGCTCGGACAAAAGCTCGCTAATCGCATCAAGCCGACCATTTATCTCCGCAATATTCATAAGCGGTGCAGCAACCCAATCCGCAAGCATACGCGAACCCATCGGCGTAATACAATCGTCAAGCACGTCAAGCAACGTACCCTCACGTTTGCCTGTACGAATCGTCCGCATTAACTCCAAACTCAACCGGCTCGCCTCGTCAATCTCCATAAAAGAACCAACATGATACGGCATCAAAGTGTCAATATGATCAAGCGTTTGACGTTGCGTTTCGTGAAGGTAATCGAGAATTGCGCCGGCGGCACTAATCGCTTGAATGTTATTATTGTCATTTTCGGCAAATCCGAAGCCTTCAAGCGTATTGGTTTTAAGTTGCTTGCAAAGAGCTTCTTGGGCGGTGCGGTAACTGAACGCCCAATCAGGACGCGGCGTTTTTTGCACCTTAAAATAATCCGGTAACGAAAAAGGGTCTTTGTCACTGTAAATTATCTCAGCAGGCGAAATACGAGCTAAATGCTCAAGCAAAGCATCCTTGCCAACCGCGACAGCATAAAACGCACCGGTTGACAATTCAATCCAAGCAATTCCCGCTTCCAATTTTGGAGTTCGTGAATTTAGGCAAACGGCGGCGAGAAAATTTGAAGTTCGCGGATCAAGAATCGTGTCCTCCGTAACCGTGCCGGCAGTTACAACCCGCACAACTTCACGCCGCACAATCCCCTTCGCCTTTTGCGGATCTTCCATCTGCTCGCAAACAGCAACCCGAAAACCGGCATTGATCAATTTCGCAATATAATTGTCCAACTGCGAACAAGGAAATCCCGCCATCGGCATTGCGTCAGGTCCCTTTTCGCGACTCGTCAACGCCAATCCAAGCACTTCTGTTGCAATTTTGGCATCGTCGAAAAACAGCTCATAAAAATCACCCATCCTAAAAAGAACAATAGCATTAGGGCAAGCCCTTTTAGCGTCTTGAAGTTGTTTAAGCATTGGGGTTGTTTTTGTTTTGTTAACAGGCATGATTTCATTTTGTGGTTATGCCGAAACCGGAGTTGGCGGCAGTTTTTCCCTTGAGCAATCGCAATGCGTTGTTGCAATTGCTGTATCCGGTCTTGCGTTGCATGTGCTGCAAATTTCAGCTTGAGTATAATTTTCTATTGTTCAATGCTGACGGCATTATAATATTTGTTATATTTATCGTTACAATTATTAAGGGCAAACCGGATAACGTCCACTTTATCATGTTTGTCCTTTTTTGCTCTTAATCACTACCAAACGCAACTAATCAAAAAAACATCGAAATACCCATCGCGTTACAATCGCAATCAAGTTAGTTAAGTTAAAGAGAATCCACGAGCTAGACCATAGATTGTGAATGAGATGAAATACACCGAAATCAAAACAGGCAACAGGCATCGCCCTCGAACAACGGCTTTACGATCTTGTGATTGCATATTCAACTTTAGGAATTTAAAAACAACTTTATATCGTAGCCGGTAAGGCGATAAGCTACGGTATAATAGCACCCGTTGGATTTATTAATTTCCTTTATGCCTTTATCTTTTTGTTATCGCAAAAATAAAGGCATAAAGACGCAAATAATAAATATTCACTGCTATTAAAGACGCATTTTACTAATATCACTCATTGAAGTTTTTTTGGAGGTTCACTCAAGCTGTTTTAAATTTCCCGAAGCTGAACACAACAATCGCAACAACACGAAACGATTGCCCAAAAACATACATTTTGTTCTTTCCGTTTACGGTAAAATATGCGCGAATTGCTGGTATTTTAAGCGTGAACGGTTTAAAAACTTTATCATCAAAAGTGAACCAAATTATCTTCCGCATGTTGAACGCAGTCCGTTACGGATGTTAGTTTTCGGAGGATTCGGCGAAAACGTATAATGGTAATGTAATTCGGAAATATCGCAAGAGGGGACTTGAAATATTGGTCGAACATTATATTTCGTTTATTTTCACCGTTTGGCGATCAGAGGGGAATTTTTTGAACCATGAAAAGCACGAAAAACACCCCAAAAAAACAAAGATGATTTTGAAAAATGCAAAGTGTTATACCAGCTCCGACGTACCCGCAAGCAGGTAATACTGGCTAAAAATATATTCACATAAAATCCGATCTACAACAATCCCTTCCCCAATCCGCGCCATCTACGTGCCAATGTTTTTAAAGGAACAAAGAAGTTAACTAAAGATTTTCACGCCCTACAACCGATATATTCGATACGAGTGTAATTGTCTGCATAAACGATCATTGGTAAATTGTCGTACCGTATCCGGTAGGGCGATAGGCTTCGCCCTTGAACAACCGCTTCACGTTGTTGCGCTTGCGTGTTCAGTTCCATGAATTTTTAAAGTAGCTTGAGTATATTTTATACGTTTATACCTCAACCAGATAATACCAATATGTTACAAATAAAATTAAAATTGCGGATTGCTCGTTTTTTGCTGTATCTTGCAATGATATTAGTTGGCGGCGGTATTATTGGAACGGGCAATTCTCAAGCACAATCTGTTAACGCAATCGATAAGACTCCCGCAAATTCTCCAGGCTTCAAAAATCTTGACCAACAAAACCAAAATAAAAATCAAGAACCCAACACCAAAGCAGAACAACTATTTCTCGAAGCCGCAAATAATGAACGACAAGGTAATACAATTGAAGCGATGAAATTGTACGTTAAGAGTTTGGAAATTGTTCGCGGGGCGAAGTTAAGGTTTACGGTTTTGCATCGGATGGCGGTGTTGAACGCGAAGACTAAAAATTACACGGCAAGTGAACATTATTTTCGTTTGGCGTTGGCAGACAAAAATGTTAATTCATCTTTTCTTTGCGATTTTGCCAAACTTTACGCCGACCGCAACCGGTTGAATGATGCCGAAACGATTCTCAAAAACGCTGTGCTTGTTGCTCCAAATGATCGCAGGACATTGTTCAACCTCGGTCAAGTTATTGCACAACAAGTAGATAGACAAGCCGAAGGTTTGCGTTATCTTAAATTAGCGTTGGGAGATAAACTCGCTTACACCGAACTCGCGAAAATATATCGTAAACTCGGAAGCGAAAATCAAGCACAATTCGCCGAACAACAAGCCATGCTCGCCAAAGACGACACGCAAAAGAATATTGCAAACGATAACAACACAAAAGAAATTCCACAATCGGTAATCGAAAAAATAAAACATGAACTAATGCAACTTGAAGCCAAAGAAATTGCGGTGGTACAGGACAAAATTTTGACCGACGACGAAAGAAAACTATTGACCGACCCATTAGCCGCAAACAAAAATCAAACTACAATTCCGCCTCCATCCGCACCCCCAATTCCGTTACAACTTCAACCAAACACAACATCTACACCTGTTTCAGAAATCCCTCTTTCATCTACTATCAATTTTTTCCCTGCCGAATCCGAACAAAAAAATAATTCAGTGGAGTTAAAAATTGTTCCCGAAACTTCAGTTAAATTTGAACCGACCGATAAAATAAACGCCAACGCAACTCAACAATTGAGACCTATCAATTTCAACGAAACTGATAATGACGTGAAAAATTTATCATCTATTTCGTCTTCGCAAATTCGTCTGATTCCTTATAGAAATTTTCTTGTTGATGGTGTTTCGGATTTGAATATTGTGAGTTTGGCGAAGCCGACGGAAGAATTTGCGAATGATGTTAGTCTATCGTTTGCGCCGAATAATTTGTTTTTACAAGGACATTCTAACAGGACAACAGTTACGGTTACACAGCCAATCGAACACGAATCACGTGTTAAGATACGCGAGTTCAGAAATTTTGATCCGCGATTAGAAAATATTACCGGCAACGAATACATCAGACAAAACGAATTCGGAACTGCGCCGAGAACGCGCCGACAAAATACTTGGAATCAAAATGATTTCACACAAGAAAATCAAACCACATACCAAGCCAATCCCGCACAACCTTACAACAGATCAAATAACGTTACAAATAATATAAACAATACAAATAATACGTTGCAATATCCAATTTCCGACAGACGTGAATTTGAATCGGCGGCGGCTAATAGGAACATGAATTTGCCCAAATTAGAACTTACCGAAGCTCCGAAAAACAATAAACCGAAATCCGAAACGGAATCGTTTCTTGCATTCCGTTTAGTTTCAGATTCGCAGCCTCAACCGCAACAACGCACGCGACTTAGAGACAAACCTCAAATTGATACTCTCCAAGACGAATCACCTTTCCAACAAGAACCGCAAAATACCGCACCATTGCCCGCCGCGACCCAACCAACATTGGTCAAACTCCCAATCGAAACCGAAACTAAATACAACAACAATCTCGATCTTGCCCAAAACGAAACAATTAAAAAATCAACTTCTGACGCTAAAATTATTGACGCGGAAGGAGGAAATTTACGTTTTGTTCTGTTGCCGAATGAATTGCGGGATGAGTCAACGGACAAAAATATTTCACAGCTTGTACCCAAAAATGATGATCTAATGATTCCGAATTGGGTTGACGTAAAGATAGAAACGCCTAGAAGCCAACAAAAAACTACGACACAGATTACACAAAATACTAAAACTCAAGAATCCGAAAAATCTGAAGACGAAAATAAAAATAACGATAAAGAAATTGTTGGGCAATTGTTAGCTGAAGTTAATCCGAATGTTCTGATCGGCGAAGTTGTTGATGTTGGCGAAACCGGCGATAAGGCGGATTTGGAGTTACAAGCTGTTGATTCAGATTTTGTACCCAATGCGAATAAACATGAGCTAAGCGATATTACCGTCGAAACAAAAAATATTGAACCGCAAGAATTAACAAGTGAAAAACAGACAACTAGTGAAATTGCCGATACAACCGAAATTCATAAATTTGATGACAACTCAAAAAAAACAACAGCAGTTCTTGAACCGCGTGAAGCTCATCATTTGCCTGAAGTGAAATCGTATATTTTGTGGGGTGATCCGACCATAGTAACACAAAACACAAACGAAAATCCCAACAAAGAAAATAAAAATTTGCCGGAACAGATTTTGACAAATAATGATCAAAACAACAATATTAACGGCGAAAACGAAAAAATAGAAATTCAACCGGAAATTACAACCATTGATAAACCAAAAATTGAAACAGAATCCAAAACGGAAATTGAGTTGCGTAATGATGAGGTTACTCGTTTGGAAAAGGGTTTACAAAATGTGCCGGAATCGGCTGACGAATTGAGGCGTGAGTTAGAAGCTATAGTACCGAGGCGTTTACCAAAGAAAACGTTACCTGCGCAAAATATATCAAGAAGTGATATTGATACAATCCACAAACCAGCCGAGTTACCGCACTCCTCCAAACCAAATCAACCTCACTCGTTCAATAATGAAGCTGCCCAAACCAACAAGCCAAATAATGAACAAAATTCGAAAAACTATTGGGAAAGCTATTCGGATATAAGTATTGAAAGCATTCTGCGGGATAAATTTCCGAGTGAAACTGATTCGATTGACAAAGGTTTTAGTTTTGATGACGACGATGCCGGTGTTTCCAACACAAGAAAATTTCAACAAAATCGCAATCGAAATCAAAACCAATATCACAATTATTCGCCCCGCCCATACCGGCTTCGGTATATCGTCAACGGGAACGCTACCATTACAGCGGGAGACTTTCGTCTCCCCTTACGAGGCTTTCGTCTCCCCTTACGAGGCTTTCGTCTCCCCTTACGAGACCCTCGTCTCCCCTTACAAGGCTTTCGTCTCCCCTTACAAGGCTTTCGTCTCCCCTTACGAGGCTTTCGTCTCCCCTTACGAGACCTTCGTCTCCCCTTACAAGGCTTTATACTCAAGCTATTTTAAAATTCCTGAGGCTGAACACGTAAGCGTAACAACGTGAAGCGGTTGTTCAAGGGCGAAGCCTATCGCCCTACCGGCTACGGTATAATTTTCGGTAATGAGTTGCTCATTGCCGGCAATTATATACCCATGTTACGCTATACTCATGTTACGCATCGGTGATAACCAGACGTATTTTCCTCGTCCCGTTAGGGACGAAATGTTGGTAGAAAATATGGTAAAAACATATTTCGTGTCCCGTAGGGACACAATGTGATTAA
>JAIRWK010000310.1 GCA_031268995.1 Planctomycetaceae bacterium | reverse complement strand
CGTGAGTGTGCGTGAGCAAAATATCGCTGATCTCATCTGTCTTGATACCCGCAGCGGATAAATTTTCGAGCAACTTATTCCCATTGCCCGTGTCAACCAAAACGGTCTTCTTATCTTTTTTGATTACGAATGTTGAGATACTGCTTGGCGACTTACCGTTT
This sequence comes from Planctomycetaceae bacterium, assembly GCA_031268995.1. Classification (GTDB taxonomy): domain Bacteria; phylum Planctomycetota; class Planctomycetia; order Pirellulales; family Thermoguttaceae; genus WRKP01. Next base: position 12,906 of record JAIRWK010000310.1, on the reverse strand, counting down.
TGGGTGAATTGGTTTAGTATTTCGCGGTTTGCACCGACGAAAATCGAGTTGTTCATTTCGCCGGACGAATCCTGAATACAATAAAAATCCAACTCGCCAACCTTATATTGGGCAAATCCGGATTCGGCGAAAAGTATTGTTGAATTGCTCATGGCAAAAAAAATTGTTAGTAAGTTAATTGTCAAAATAAAAATGGATTTCATGTTAATTTTAATCTCGCCTTTAACGAGGTATACCGAAGCCGGTATGGGCGGTAGGCTTCGCCCTTGAACAACCGCTTCGCGATGCTACGCTTGCGTGTTCAGCTTCAGGAATTTTAAAACAGCTTGAGTATATTGAGCATCGCCTGTCTCACCAACAACGAGTTAGCAAAATAAACGATACGAAAAAAAGTCAAAAAACATTTTTTTGGGAATGTTTTTTGAGAGACAAAGGAGACATAAAGGGCAAAAGGGACAACTTAACTGAAAATAATCTGAACGATCAGATCGCGTCGTTAAAGTTCATTCATGTCAATATCACCATCAGCTTGAAGATAAAAACCGTTTTTTTTGGTATGTCCTTTGTTATCGATTTGGTCAGCACCAGTGCTGTACAGCTTGTATGTATTTTCTTGTGGAATGTAAATGTATGGTTGTTGCCATGGGTCGATAAGAATCGATGATAAACTTTTAACTTCTTCAAGTTTTTCTGGATATTTGCCGGAAGATTTTTTGTATAATTCTAATTCAAATGCTATTCTGCACATGTCAAAACAAGCGTAAATTACAAAATTTCGATTATTTTGAGTTTCTAATAACATCTCACGAACCGCTTTACTTACAGATGCGTCAGGATTACGATCAACCGTTACCGAAACAGACTCAATACGATCCCTTAATCCCGAAAAAAACTTTGAATGCGACTCTTCCAAATCGTTCGGTTGCGTTCGAAAATATTTGTACAATATCAATGTACCTTGCATTCTGAAAGCAAAACTAACTTCGTTGTCATCCATGTCGCCGCCATAACAAATTGCCTTGCCGAGATCAATCAAAAGACAAGCATTCTCAAATACCAAAGTAGTATTTTTTTCTTGTACAGATTGCTCGCCCAATTCCCGCAACAACGCCGCTAACGGTTTAAAATGTAAAAAAATGTCTCTGCCATGTTCTTTGTACGTATTGGGGCGGAACTCATCGTAAACGACTATTTCCTCCCGCAAAATTTCCTTCAACTCCTTGATTATTTCTGTCCGGCGTTCAACAAAAATTTTCGTTTGTTCGGCATTTATATTATTTTTCAGTTTGTAAACATCTTGTGCTTTTGTTCCCAATTCGACTAAACGTGCGTAGTTTTTGTTCGCATTATTGCTAGCGGCGGGCGAACTGTACAATATTCTTTCGTGCAATATTTTTACTGCCCCAATACACAACAGCGCGAACGCCAACACAAAACCTAACCTAAGAGACAATTTCATTTTCGTCAATTTCATGTTAATTTTAATCTCGCCTTTAACGAGTGAGCATCGCCTGTCTCACCAACAACGAGTTAGCAAAATAAACGATACGAAAAAAAGTCAAAAAACATTTTTGGGGCAAGTGATTTTTTTGTCCAAAAATCTTTGAAAGGACAACGGGGACAGTATAACTAATTACTCAAAGTTGTCAATGGAGTTTCATTCTATTATTTTTTTCCTAATGCGGACAAGAGTATTTTTTTGATTTTTTCTTTTTCTGTTTTATTGAATCCGAAAACCAAGATGAACGGCACGTAGCAAATCGCGCTTAAGAAACCGGTTAGCAATAAATATTTATAATTTGGCGACATGAGTTTTTGTGAGATTAGGAACGGGATGACGAAAGCTAGTGCTGCGATCAATTGGTAGGAGGTTATGTTCAAGTAGTATTTGAAGAAATTTATTTGTCTTATTCGCGCAACGAAAAATGGAATTATTAACCCGCGTACCGGAACCGATGCGAAGAAAAATCCCAACGCTACTCCAGTTATTCCCCAGCCAAGTTTGACAAAAATCACCATTAAAATAATTTGGACAAATGCGCCGACCAGATTGACGTAAGCTAAAATTTTGTGTTTTGCGATTGCGAATAGGAATTTTGTATTCGGCGCATGCGAGAAAATAATCCAATGCTCCGCCGCAGTAATAACTAAACTCCAATACGCGACAAGAAAACCTTCGCCCATCCACCGGATAATAAAATTCTCCGACCAAATAACAATACCAAAAAACATAAAACTCGCCGAATACGTACAAATCTTATAAGCCAATGTCAACGACTCATCGATCAATTTTTTTTCGTTGTTTACGTAAAGATACGTCAGCCAAGATATGAGCCAACTACCGCCGATTGTTGACATTAGCGATGCGTATTGTTCGCAAAGTTTGACGCTGACGGCGATGAACGGCGCGACTGTTTCGACTGAGAGCATTGCGCCTATTACAAAAATTCCGCCGCGTGTTGCGATTGTATCTCCGATGAAAACTATAAATGTTGCCAATGCGAATCCGAACAGTTTGCGAACCCAGTCAACCCTAAACAATAAACGCGAAATTATAAATTCGGGAAATGTGGATTTGGCAATAAACCACATTAAAATTAAATTGAGTGCTGCGATTGACAGATTGACAAACGAAATTGAGTACAATTGCCCGCCGCGATAAATTACCGTAAACGTCAACACCGCACCCAACACTCGAATTATCAAATAACATAAACCAGTAATTTGTTGACGCATTGTGCCGTTTATTACGCCGTAAAATACTTTTGCCATAAAATTTATCCCAAACGCAGCTCCATTTATTAACAGTACATGCAGAAACAGCGATCTGTCTTCCATGTTCGGATAAATAAAATAAATCAACGCCGCAGATAAGAAAATACAAACCGTTCCCAAACAAGCTAAAATCAAAAAAATGAAAAACGCCGTATTCGCAATTCCAACGCATTCTGTTTTTTCGTTTTTCGCGTAGTGCGCCGTGAAAAAACGCGACACCGCCGAATCTATCCCAAAATCAAGAAGCGAAAAACAACCAACAAACGTCGCTATTATTTCATTGATTCCGTAGTACCTGTTGCCCAACGACGAAATAACAAAAGGTGTCAATACCAGACCAATAATCACCCCAACAGCAATGTTGATCATGTTCAATCCTGCGCCGTTGAGCAGGTTCGTGATATGTGTTTTGGCATCTTTGGTTGGCATGTTATGTTGGAGAGAATTTCTAAAAAATAATTTTCGAATTCGGTCGATTTTTATACCGAAGCCGGTATAGGCAATAGACTCCGTCCTTGAACAACCGCTTTACGTTGTTGCGATTGCGTGTTCAGCTTTGTGAATTTTAAAACAGCTTTAGTTTATACCGAAGCCTATAATTCAATACCGGTGTTGGTATTTTGGTTTGGCAATGAATAAATTTTATTGTAAGTTATTATTTCGGGTTTGAATAGAATTTTGCGGGTTTGGTTGTATTCCAATTTGAAACCTGTGTCGATGAGTGTTTGGTGCAATGTTGCGTGAAAATAGACGATGAAAAATTTGCGGGGTTTACGTTTTGTGGAGTCGATTATACTTAGTGCGAATTGTTTTACGACGTGTTCGGGAAATGGGTTTGACATGTAGAATAGGTTGAAGTCATCGAGTTGTGTTGTTAGTGTTGCGGCGTTGGCTTGGTATAGTTTTGTGTTTTCTTTTTTTCTGCCAAGAATTTCAAGATTTCTATTACAAACGGCGAACATGCTCTCTGATAATTCAACGCCGCCGACTTGAGGGATACCGAGTTTCATCCCTTCGATCAAGATTGCGCCTTTACCGAATCCTGCGTCAAAAAATGCCATTTGTTCAAACGGCAAAAATTCACGATCAACCCTCTTCATTAACCTGCGAAAATCCCGAACCGGCGTCGATCTGTATTGATAACCAACATCAAAACCAAAAGACGGATCTCGAAAATCAGCAAAATCACAACCACGCCACCGAAGTATTGTACCCTTGACCTTCCAATAAATCCTGCTTGGAAGGCAACTAAAATAATAAAGTATCCTGTTCATAAAATATCTACAATTTAAATTTTGAATAACGCAGACAATACACGGTGTATATGTCTCACTATCCTATAAGTTATTCTACTTTATAACGCATTTCATAAAAAAGACAAGAGGGAATTTCTAAAGACTGCTTTAAAATCAGCACGCTGATATACTGAAGCTACTTTAAAATTCCTGAAGCTGAACACGCAAGCGCAACAACGTGAAGCAGTTGTTCAAGGGCGAAGCCTATCGCCTTACCGGCTACGGTATAACGCAGATTCGTTAAGGATAATCGCAGATCAGATTCTACTTTCAGATCTTGCGAATATCTCTTCCAAATCTGCGTCGTCTGCGTGCTGATTTTTAAAATGGTTTTTAGATGTTGCCAAGATCATAACTCATGTTACGCACGATACGGAAATGATGGCGGTTATTCAGTCGATTGATAGAAAAAAGGTAAAATATTGTTCGCGTCCCGTTAGGGACGGAATGTTGGTAGAAAATTGTATTTTCCCTGTCCCGTTAGGGACAATCTGTTGGTAGAAAATAATGTCAAAATATTCCGCGTCCCGTATGGGACGCACTATGAGGACATTTCAAACGGTTTAGTTGTAATCACAGTGCGTCCCTAACGGGACGGAAAAATACGTCTGGTTATCACCGATGCGTAACATGAGATCATAATACGGACTCAAAAATTTTTTCAACACGAGAATAGGAATTTTAGTGTTAAAAATTCCCTCTTCCCATTTTTTCTATCTTAACTCCCCCTTGTGTTTTTTTTTTTCTACGTATATTAACACGTCAAACAACAGGATACGTGAATTTTGTATTTGTCGTGTTTTGTATGTTGCGTAAGGATTGCAAATTTTTTTTTAACACGAAAGACATGAATGGGGAATTTCGTGTTGAAAAAAATTTTTGGGATTGCGGATGTGTTGTCCGTGATGATTGTTTGTTGTTTGGAGAACCTTAACTGATAAAGGAAAGAAAAATGTTAAGTATGTTTAGTTTCAAAAAAATCGGTATTCAATTTTCCGTTTTATTTTTATTTGCCGCGTTGTTGTGGCAAGGGAACGGTTTTTTGGTTGTCGCGGACGATGACGACGATTTTGATCAATATAAGGTTGATTTTTCGTTACAAGAAATCCGCGACCCGCAGATGAATAATGAAGTAGCGGTAACGATTGCTATACCGGACGGTTGGAAGATCAAGAATCCGAATGTTGTCCAATGGAATCCTGTAACTTATGGAGATCCTGCGCGGATCGCTGTTGAGTTGAATGGAGAAAAAGACGAGGTGTATTGTGAAATGTTTACTCCGCTTGCGTTTCGTTATGATTACGGAACAGCGAGTGTTGGAAAACAATTGGAGCAGAAGGAAGATCAATTGTGGCAACAAGTGTTAGAAATGTCTCGCCGAACCGGATACCCGCCGCCTCCAAGACCGCAGAGACAAATCCTGGAGTATAAAGAATTTGTTCCTGATGACGGTTGGATTGTCCGAAAGCCGCTAAGTGCGGAAGAATTTGTTAGGCAGTTGCTTGACCAAAATAAAGAAGTATCGAATATTAAAATCAAAAAGGTTTCAAAGCCGAAGTTGATAGTCGCCGAGTTAAACAGAGAGCTACCGAAGCTAAACCAGCAAATGATAGATTTATTACGTCAAGCGGGTTCGACGATGCCGTTCAAGGGGGTAACGGCAGATACGGCGTTGGTAGAATTTACTTGCTCCAAAGACGGTAAACGTTACGAGCAACGTATAGGCGTTACTATCAGTTATTTGCGAACCGCAAGTCCGTGCAACATACTAACCGGTGCTAACGACGATTCTGTAATGTGGACGGTTTGGCAATTTAATTCCGTGTATGCGTTGGCGGGTAAACTTAAAAAGCACGAAGTTGAAATCACGACGATCTTTGGTGAGAGCAAAATCAATCCAATTTGGCAAGCGAAAGTCAATTATTTGTCTGGCGAAGTCATACGTATAATCGGTGAAAACAGAATAAAAGAGCAAATGAAAATCAACGAACAAATACTCAAAACACAAAAATATATCGCAGAGACAAGTCGAAGCGTTTTCGAAAACAAAGCAAAAGCACTTTCAAACACATCTAACGGTTGGGCGAATGTTTTGTCGGGCAGGGAGATTTTGAACTATAAAGGTAACAAATACCGTGTCCCAATTGGTGCTTTCAATAGCAATAATCTACCAAACGGAGCCACAATATCAAATTGGTAAAAAACAGAGGGGAATTTTTAATACGAAAAACACGAAAGATACAAAAAATACGAAATGGGATTTTTTTAACCACAGAGGACACAGAGAGGGGATTTTTTAAAATTTTTCGTATCTTTCGTTCTTTTCGTGTCTTTCGTGTTAAAAAAATTTCCCCATTCGTGTTAAAAAATATATTTGGATTGTATTGCGGATGTGTTGTCCGTGATGATTGTTTGTTGTTTGGAGAACCTTAACTGATAAAGGAAAGAAAAATGTTAAGTATGTTTGGTTTCAAAAAAATCGGTATTCGATTTTCCGTTTTATTTTTATTTGCCGCCTTGTTGTGGCAAGGGAACGGTTTTTTTGTTGTGGCGGATGAAGAGCCTTTAACGCCGCGAGATATTGTGGAAGAACTCAATCGCAGACCTTTTAACAATGATGATGAAAAATTTCGTCCGAAAATACAATTTGCGTTTTTGAGTAAAACCATCAATACTGATGCCTCAATGCATCTCATGAGAAATGGAAAATTTGATGAAGCAATTGAACGAATTCTTGACAATACAAGTAAAACGGCGGCTTTGCGAGATACTAAAGTTGTTGCTAAATTTCAGGCACATGAATATTACATTGGCACGTGTTATCTTATGCTTGGAAAACTAGATAAGGCGTTGAAAAATTATAATTCAGCACTCAGCAATATTGAAGAAATTTTCGGTAAAGACTCTCTTGAAGCGGCATCAATTCATAACAATATCGCTTGCGCTCATTACAATAAAAAAGATTATCGCGAAGCCGCAGATAATTATTTGGAAGCGTATCGCATTTATCTTATTCTCAACGAAAGAATGGATAATTACAAAGGGACATTGCGAAGTTTGATAGCGGCGTACAAAGAATCTGGCAACACAGAATCTTTTGATCGTTGGGTTGAAAAAAATATCGGCAAGGCGGCAACGTTAAAAATTGCAGAAAGAAAAAAAGAACAAGCCGCAACGAAAAAAGAATTGACAGTTTTAACAAAAGCTCTAATTAAAAATAGAAAAACCTCTGAAAATTATCCATCTAACAGTAGGCGTGGGAAAAATTTTGACCTTACGATTGCAAAACAATATGCCCAAATTGGTGATGTTTTCAGCAAACTCGGAGAACACAACATGGCGTATTCATTTTTTTTGATGTCTTATCAGATTGCCGAACCTGTTGTCGGTGCAAAAAGTCTGAAAGATACTTACAAAAAAATTAAAATGAGTTACGAAAAATGCGACTATTCAGATTCGTTTGAAGAAAGCGTCAAAGAAGACGGAATAAGAGGATTGTACGAACCATTATTTTTGGGCGAAAGTATCGAATCCTTTATAGAAGAAATTGAGCAAGAACTTATTCTCGGCGAAAAGTCACAGTTGCTAGAAAGAATATTCGATCCCTGATTTGGTACACCAAAAACATTTAACACGAAAGGGGGATTTTTTTAACCACAGAGGACACAGAGAACACAGAGAGGGGATTTTTAAAAATTTTCGTACCTTTCGTTCTTTTCGTGTCTTTCGTGTTATACCGGAGCCGGTATGGGCGATAGGCTTCGCCCTTGAGTAACCGCTTCACGTTGTTGCGCTACCGTAATCAGCTTCGTGAATTTTAAAACAGCTTGAGTATAAAAAAATATTTGGATTGTATTGCGGATGTGTTGTCCGTGATGATTGTTTGTTGTTTGGAGAACCTTAACTAATAAAGGAAAGAAAAAAATGTTAAGTATGTTTAGTTGGAAAAAAATCGGTATTCGATTTTCCGTTTTATTTTTATTTGCCGCGTTGTTGTGGCAAGGGAACGGTTTTTTGGTTGTGGCGGCGGATACCGCTAAAGCTAAGAAATGGAATTTTAAAAATTTCAGTGTTGTGCTTCCAAGCGGTTGGATAGTAAATGAGGACGATAAAATCAATGTCGTTGTGATTATATCGCCGGACGAAAAAGCAGTTTTCGGATTAACAATGATGCCATCTGAAGGATTAAATTCAGAACAATTCATTAAAGAAGTTATGAAGACAATGAACCATTTCTCCGCATCCAAAATTGAAGAAAAACAAGGATATTGCATAGCAACAGTAGAACGAAATGACGGCATGAAAGGATTTTTCCTCGCAGGCACAAGAGGCGATAAAGGCGATTTTTTGATTGTTACTGGCGAGCACGCTGATTTGCTTTCAGTGTTGCGCTCAGTAAAAACAACAGAAAAACGACCGTATGTTGACAAAATGCTCAAAGACATCGTTGACCAAAAAACAAATTTCAAAAAAGATGAAGTTAGGAAACGAATTGTTGTAAATAGAAAAAGAAGTAAAACCGTAATTAAAAATGAAATGGGCGTTGATGCCAAAGCCCTCTTCAAAAGCCAAAAAGCATTGAAAGAATATTGGGATAACAACATCGGCGGCAAAAAAGATCCAAAACTCGAAATCGCTGTCGGATTGCAATACCTCAAACTCGGTAACCTTTTCGGCGAACTTGAAGACCATGAATCGGCGTATCTATTTCTTTTAACTGCTTATTTGAGTGTCAAAGACTTTTCCGAAGTCGATGCGGACGACCTGAAAACTATACGCAACCACATTAAAATACACCACGATAAAAAGAAAAGCCGAAATGAACCGTCGTTTGATGAATTAGTACAAGAAATCGGATTGGAAGAATTAGCAGAACAATGCTTCTTGGGCGAATGCGTATTCGCAATAGAACAAGAATTAGAAAAAGAATTTGTAAAAGGCAGAAGATCAAATATCCTAAATAAAATATTCAACCGCTGATTTGATTCATCACAACACGAAAGGGGAATTTTTTTAACCACAGAGGACACTGAGAACACAGAGAGGGGATTTTAAGAAATTTTTCGTGTCTTTCGTGTTAAAAAAATTTCCCCATTCGTGTTAAAAAAAATATTTGGATTGTATTGCGGATGTGTTGTCCGTGATGATTGTTTGTTGTTTAGAGAACCTTATACCGCAGCTACTATGAAATTTATCTTTTTAAGCAGGATTACAGGATAACAGGATTGCCAGGATATAAAAAAATCCTGTCTATCCTGCCATCCTGTTAAAAAAATAAAAACTGAATTTCATAGTGCTCTGGGTATAACTAATAAAGGAAAGAAAAATGTTAAGTATGTTTAGTTTGAAAAAAATTGGTATTCGATTTTCCGTTTTATTTTTATTTGTCGCCTTGTTGTGGCAAGGGAGCGGTTTTTTGGTTGTCGCGGATGATGACGATACTGATTTTGCCGGAATCCACGAACACGTGGGTCGCGGCGACGAATACCACAGTAAAGGCGACTACAAAAAAGCGTTGGGCGAATTTAAACAGGCGGCGGCGTTGTTGCGTTTGGATAAGGATAAAGATTCGGTAATGGCAGCGAGTATTTATGATCGTCTCGGTTTTGCAACCGGAGGATTGGGCGATTTTGATGCGTCGTTGGATTGGTTTTTGAAAGCACTTGCCATTTGTGAAAAAAAGTGGGGCAAAGAACATGGCAACGTCGGAATTGCCTACCTCAACGCTGGATTAGCTTACGACAATAAAGGCAACTTCGCCAAAGCAGAAGAATTTTACCAAAAGGCATTGGAAATTCAGAAGAATACTTTAGGCAAAGAGCATCCTAGCGTAGCCAATACCTACAACGGTCTAGGAATCCTTCATTACAGACAAGGCAATCTCACCAAAGCGGAAGAATTTCACCAAAAGGCATTGGAAATTCGGAAGAAAACTTTAGGTGAAGATCATTTAGACATCACAGTCACTTACAGTAATCTTGGAATAGTTTACAAAGAACAAGGTAAATTCGCCAAAGCAGAAGAGTTTTACCAAAAGGCATTGGAAATCCAGAAAAAGAAATTAAACGAAGATCATCCCGATATCAGCCGCACCTACAACAATCTCGGAACAGTTTACGACGATCAAGGTAGCTTCATCAAAGCAGAAGAATTTTACAAAAAGGCATTGGAAATTCGGAAAAAGGTTCTAGGTGAAAATCATCCCGATGTAGCCACTTCCTACAATAATCTCGGATTCCTTTACAACAAAAAAGATGAATTCGCCAAAGCGGAAGAATATTTCAAACAAGCGTTGGAAATTCAGAAAAAAAGTTTGGGCGAAGATCATATCATGACAGCCAACTCTTACTCCAATATCGGCATCCTTCATTACAAGAAAAAAAATTACGAATTATCGTTGGAATATTTGTTGAAGTCGTACAAAATTTGTTCGGAAAATTTAGGCAAAAATCACAACGACACAAAAAGTACATTGGACAATTTAAAAGCCGTTCAAAGCATAATTCACAAAGATAAACCGTTTGACGAATGGTTGCAAGAAAACTTGACAAAATCGGATGAACCCGAAAAGCCGCGAAGAGAAATTGAAAAGAAAACAACAAAACGTGATTTCAAAAAACTCAGTATTGAGATTTCGGAAGATTGGACGGCAGAGGAGAATAATGATGGGGCATTTAGTGTTACATTTGAATCGTCGGATAAAAAAGCGATGTTGGCGATAATACTTGGCAAGTCAGACGGAATGGATTCGGAAACACTTCTTAAATCGATTTTGGAATCAAATGATAACGCATCCTATTCAGAAATTGAGAAGGAAAACGGATATTGCATGATGAATACTAAAGGTAAAAAGGATGGAAAGAGAGGAATGATTTTTGCCGGCACGACAGATGAATTGAGCGATTTGTTGATGTTGGGTGGTGAACATCCTGAATTAATTTCTATGTTGCGCTCCATCAAATTTAAGGAAAAACGACCGTTTATCAAAAAAATGATCACCGCAGCTGCAAAGAAAATAACAACCGATTTGCCAGTTGACACACCGCCTAAAAAAAATGTTACGACATTGAACTTGAGTAATTTTTCAATTGAAGTGCCGAAGGCTTGGACGGCGGAGACGGACAAGGAAACCGGTATTGTAACGTTTACATTGAAGAAAGATAAATCGGTGATGTTGTTTATATTTTTATCGCAGTATGAAGAAACAAGTGCGAAAGAATTTGTGGATTCGTTTTTGTCAAGTTCCGGACTTAAGGATTCTGTCGAGCTGATGAAAGGCGGCTACTACAAAGCGAAATACGCGATTCCGAACGGAGTGAAAGGTTGTATGTATGTCGGAGCTAAAAACGGTCTTGCGGAAGCGATTAATGTTGTGGGCAAGAGTCCCGATTTCAACGCAATGTTGCTTTCGATAAAAGCAAAAAAGAAACGCCCGTACCTCGACAAAATTATTGCCGACATCACCAACAAAACAGAACCGGACGAAGATGAGGATGAAAGTGATGCCGACACGGAAGGCAGAAACGACCGAAATGACGACGAAATTGAACCTGTTGCGCAAAATAAACCGGCAATAGCGGATGAAGATTTAGAACAATATAAAGTTGATTTTTCGTTACAAGAAATCCGCGATCCGAAGTTGAATAATGAATTAGCGGTAACGGTTGCGGTGCCGGATGGTTGGAAGATCAAGAATTCAAATGTTGCCCAATGGAATCCTGTAACTTATGGTGATCCTGCGCGGATTTCTGTTGAGTTGAACGGTCAAGAGGACGAGGCGTATTGTGAAATGTTTAGTCCGATTTCGTTTCGTTACGATTACGGAATGGCGCGTGTGATAAAATTCTCGACGATGTTGTACGAACAAAAAAAACAAGAAGTGTCAAAAACGCCCAACCAAAACGGTTCCGTAACACCAGAAATGGCGAAACGGAAACCTCCGGAATACAAAGATTTTATGCCGCTCGACGGTTGGCTTGTCAGAGAACCGTTAAGTGCCGAAGAGTGTATTAAATGGGCGATTGAACAAGATAAAAAAATATCGGATGTTAAAATCAAAAAGGTTTCAAAGCCGAAGTTGATAATTGACGAGTTGGAAAAGGTGTTGCCGGAGTTGAGTAAGCAAGTGAAGGAGTCATTGCATCAATCGGGTTGGACATGGCAGTTCAACGGAATAACGACAAATACAGCGTTGGTAGAATTTACTTGCGTCAAAAACGGCAAACTCTACGAACAACGTGTAGGTATGACTATAATTTACATACGAACCGTAAGTCCCATAAACGAAGTAACCAAAGCCGACGACGAATTTGTAATGTGGACGATTGCACAAGTAAGTTCAGCGTATGCGTTGGCGGGCAAACTCAAAAAACACGAAGTTGAAATCGCAACAATTTTGAACGAGACCAAAATCAATCCAATTTGGAGAGCAAAAGTCGATTATTTGGCAGACGAAGTTGTGAAGATAATCAACGAAAAGATTTCAAAACAAGAGAATAACTCAAATGTACAAAAAGAAAACCCAGAACAAATATTCGAAGCACAAAAAGACATCCTAAAGAAAAACCCAAATGTTGTCAAAAATAAGCTAAACATACTTAACACACTTGCAAACGCAAATATCTTTTGGGCAAATGAGTTAACAGACAGAAAAGTTTTAAATCATAAAGGCAAAAAATACTTCGTCCCAAACAGTACTTTCTCCAATTGGTAAAATTTTTGTAACTATTCAGTCGATAGAATTTTTATCAACCACAGAGAACACAGAGTTCACAGAGGTGAATTTTTAAATACAAAAATATACAAAAGAGTTGAAAATGAAATTTTCGTCTATTTC
>JAIRWK010000267.1 GCA_031268995.1 Planctomycetaceae bacterium | reverse complement strand
TTCGCTCACAAACTCAATCATTTTGCCCTCAAAGCAAAAATCTACCTAGCCGCGTCAAAAGCCGCTTGGAACGAAATGTGCAAAATTAAACACAAGGTTGATGCGTAACATGAGGTAATCATTCACTCAACTTTATTATGTTCAAGCTGTTTTGAAATTCCTGAAGCTGGACACACAAACGCAACAACGTGAAGCGATTGTTCAAGGGCGTTAAGTTCGCCCTTGAACAATCACTCCGTGTTGTTACAATGACGGACACTGCGAAGGTGAGGAAGGCGAAAAAAGGGATAAGGGATATGTAATACTCAAGCTGTTTTGAAATTCCCGAAGCTGTGGTAAACCTACAACGCAGAACGTTAGGCAAACGCAACAACGTGAAGCGGTTGCTCAAGGGCGAAGCCTATCGCCCTACCGGCTACGGTAAAAAACTTCAGCTTCAGGAATTTTAAAACAGCTTGAGTGTAATTCGGACAAATGAATAATTGTACAAAAATACGGGTTGCTGGTTTGGCGGAAGAGTCGGTTGTGGATGGACCGGGGATTCGGTTTGTTGTTTTCGCGCAAGGTTGTTTGCGCGGGTGTCCTGATTGCCACAATCCGCAAACTCACGATTTGAAAGGCGGCAACGAAATTGCGATTGATGAAATTCTGGCAATGATTGATTCCAATCCGTTGTTAGACGGCGTAACTTTCAGCGGCGGCGAACCATTTCTCCAAGCGAATAGTTTAGCCAAACTGGCAAAATATTGTCATAGCAGAAGTTTATCTGTCGTTGTTTATACCGGTTATTATTACGAAGAAATTCTTGCCAAACCGGACAATCAGGGTTGGCAAGAGTTATTGCAACAAACGGATATTTTGATTGATGGTCCTTTTGAACGCGAAAAAAAAACGACAGAACTCGCATTTTGCGGATCATCCAATCAGAGAATTTTAAATCGTTCACACCTAAATTTCCAATAGCCATTCACGCAACGTTATACGGGATTCGGTATAATGTTATACTTTAAAATTCCCGTAGTTGATTACGCAAGCGTAACATCGCGAAGCGGTTGTTCAAGGGCGAAGCCTACCGCCCACATCAGTTGCGGTATAGGCAAATTATTTTGTACGCTAATTATTTTATTGACGGTTTCTTTTGTTCATGCAGTGGATTTTTTCGTTGTTTCAGACACCGCCAGATTCGGCGTGTCATTGGGTTTATACCGAATCCGGTATGGGCGGTAGGCTTCGCCCTTGAACAACCGCTTCGCGATGCTGCGCTTGCGTAATCAGCTTCAGGAATTTTAAAACAGCTTGAGTATACTAAGCCGACAATCCAGTAAATAGATACAATTTTTTGGTGATTTTTTCATTTTTGAGAGATTGTTCTTGACGACGGGCGTGGTTTAGATTAGAATGTGATGCCGTTGAATCTGCGGGACGTTTTACCTTCGCCGAATTGTTTAGGCGAGCGGATCGCGGAAAATTTAACAAGTTCCTATTTGTAAAAGGAGAAAATGCTATGAAAAACAAAATGAGTGTGACGAATGTTTGGAACAAACTTGACAATCTTTATTCGTTCCTTGCGTTGTTTTTTGTTACGGCTGTAGGTCTCGTCCGTAACAAACTGCAAAATGTTAAAATAGGCGGGGGGGGGGGGGCTAGATAACAACAACAAAAGACTGGCGTTAGCATTTACGCTCGTCGAGCTTCTTGTGGTGATTGCGATTATCGGCGTGTTAATCGCACTTCTGTTGCCTGCCGTTCAAGCCGCACGAGAAGCGGCAAGAAAAATGAGTTGCCAAAACAACCTCAAACAAATGGGCATCGCGGTTCATAACTTTCACGATTCCCAAACAACCCTTCCGCCCTTAACTCTCGGTTGTGGTCGTGCGACGTTGTGGCTTTTGTTGCTTCCTTACACCGAGCAATCCCCTCTTTACGATCTACTTTTTACGCAAGATGATCGTTGGAGTTGCGGGTTACAGTATGCTAGCGGCGGTGTCGGTTTCAATCGAATGTTTATCGATATGGCAAATGCTGCTAACGGTGAGTGGAGTAGTGTAAGCATTACAAGTGGTACTGTCTCTGCATGGTGGCAAGGTGTCAGCACCACGTCTGAAGACAAAAAAGCCGTCTCATCAATTCCGTACATGAAATGTACTTCACGCCGACCAAACGCCAATCAATTTTCCAATCTAGCCAATACCATAAGCGGTCCTACCACTGATTACGCTATCGTATCCGCCTCAGGAGCGAGAACGGCAAGTTGGGGCGGTAGTGGCGAAAATGAACGAACTGGGTTAGTTGTTTGCCCTTGGGGAGACATTCGATTCGACGGTGATATAGGTAAGGTTGGCGATGTCGCCCATGGTCCGTTTCGTGTTGCGAAAATTACGCCGGATTGGACTTCAAACTCTTCGTACAACAATTTGCCTCCTAAATTCGGCATTGCTTCGTGGGCAGGACGCAATGATATGGCGTTGTGGGCAGACGGCTCAACAAACCAACTTATCTTTGGCGAAAAAGCAATTCCGCTTGGTAAAACCAATGCTTGTTCGGTAGCAGAAGGTCATTTTGATTGTAATTTTTTGGGTGCATCTGTTAACGCGAATGGTCAAGTAATCCGTACTTTTGATTCAGGGTGGGGAACAAACCCAAATGGAGTCGCCGGTTATCGTGCCATTGCACGTCCCACCGACGCGGTTGGTACAGTTACGTTTGCGTTTGGCAGTTGGCATCCAGGTGGGTGTAATTTTGTATTGGGCGATGGGTCGGTGCGGGGTATTACTGTAACAACGCCGCCGGAGGCCGTTCTCTATCGTTTGGCAAGAGTTGATGACGGTAATTCCGTAACGTTGCCATAAACCAGCTTAAAAATATTAACGAAAGGGAAAGGTAAAATGATGAATAAAAATTTAATTTTTGTTTTGTTAATTTTGTTGTTGTTATTTATTGGCTGCAGTAACAAAGTTGAACTTGGCGGCAAAGTTACTTTCTCGGACGATGGTACGCCGCTTGGCGTTGGCGAGGTGTGTTTTGAAACAGACACGTATTTTGCACGTGGCAAATTGAAACCTGACGGCAGTTATGTTGTTGGCTCGTTGTCGGCAAAAGACGGTATCCCGCCCGGCAATTATCGCGTTTACATTATTGACGCGGAAGAGAAAACCGGTGAAAAAGATAAATTCGGTACAGAAATAACCGAACAATTGATCGACATTAAATTCACGAGCAGTTTGACTTCGGGATTAACGGCGGATGTTTCAAAATCACTGAAAAGATTCGATTTCAAGGTTGACCGTTACACAGGGCAGAAGTAGCCCATGATATACTCAAGCTGTTTTGAAATTCCAGAAGCAGGACACACAAGCGAAACATCGTGAAGCGGTTATTCAAGGGCGAAGCCTACCGCCCATACCGGCTTCGGTATAAAACGTATACTGAAGCTGAATACGCAAGCGCAACAACGTGAAGCGGTTGTTCAAGGGCGAAGCCTATCGCCTTACCAGCTACGGTATAAAAGCCTGCTTTCCGCTGGATAAGCAGGCGAAGGTTACTAAAATTTAAAGTGGGAGCCGTTCAAAAGCTTTCTTGCTCTTGAACGATATGTTGATTGTGATATATTTATATCGTAATCGGTATGAGTGATAGACTTCGCCCTTGAACAACCGTTTCACGCTGTTGCGATTGTCTGTGAGATCAAGATCACACAGCAAGGGTTGCCCCTTACGTATGACAGCAAAAATTAAAAAAGGAGATTTAGGATGTCAAGGTTAAATAAATTCTTTTGCGCGGTTATGTTTTTGTTGGCTAGCTCGTTGGGGCTGGCGGCGGATTTTTCGTTGTTTCAGATGCCGCCGGATTCGTCGCGTCCTTGGGTTTATTGGTTTATCATGGACGGCAACCTCTCAAAAGAGGGAATCACCGCCGATCTCGAATCCATGAAACAGCAAGGTATCGGAGGCGTAATTATCATGGAAGTCAACGTCGGCGTGCCTCGCGGGAACGTTGATTTTATGAGCGAACAATGGCAAGAACTTTTCGCTCACGCGGTTCACGAAGCCGAACGTCTGGGGTTGCAAATCACCCTCAACTCCGGTCCCGGTTGGACGGGAAGCGGCGGTCCTTGGATGAAACCCGAACAATCCATGCTGCATCTTGTTGCCGCTGAAAAGGTTGTTACGGGTCCCGTTGCCTTCAACGAATCCTTGCCCAAACCGATTCCGCGCAAACCGTTTTTCGGCGAAGGGGCGTTGCCGCCCGATCAGGAAAAAGCACGCAAGGAATTTTTCAAAGACGTTTGCGTTCTCGCGTTCCCAACTCCCGACGGCAATTCGCGAATCGCCGATATTGACGAGAAGGCTCTTTATATTCGTGCGCCGTATTCTTCCGCGCCGAATGTCAAGCCGCGTCTGGAATCATTGCTTGAATATGATCATGTTGCGAAAGAGGAAACGATTGCTCCGTCAAAAATGGTCAATCTTACGGAGCATCTTAACGCGGACGGCGTTTTGAATTGGGAAGTTCCGGCGGGCAACTGGACAATCTTGCGTTTCGCCGCAACCACAACCGGCGCAAACACACGTCCCGCTCCGCATCCCGGACTTGGTCTGGAATCGTCGAAAATGGATCGCGATTATTTCGATATTCATTTCAACAATTACGTTACAAAATTACTCGACAAAATCGGGAAACGTCAAACGGACGGCAAGGCGG
>JAIRWK010000193.1 GCA_031268995.1 Planctomycetaceae bacterium | reverse complement strand
CAACAAACGGGTTATTTGATCATGAGATAAATGACCATCAAGCAAGCGGGACAACCCCGTTGCCGTCGTCATACCGGTACTACTCAATAAATAATCCGTGTATAAATCTAATCGTTCTTCCATGATAAAAAATCTTATTACTACTTGGTTACGCTTAAATTTCGGGGCACCGTCCACCCTCGAATACGTATCTTATCAGGTTGATGCAATTCCGCAATCACGTTTTTAACGGTAGGACAGTAACTTGCCTAAATGTAGACCAAAAATGCGTAACATGAGTTACTACAGTGGATTTCACGGAGCTAAGCGGCGTAATTGTGATTGCGGTTCTCCTGTATGGGAGATGTTTGAAAGTAAATGTGGTTCATTGTGGATACTTGAACATGGTGCAAACCAAATCGGTGGTAATTATGGTATGCCCCAATTCTACTACAAGAAAAAGAACTAAACTTCTGCCCAATGCGTAAAATTGGGCAGAAAAATTTTCTGAATTTGTCAATTATTACACTAATTTAAACTTTAACAATAAAATTTAATATCATGAAAAAAAGTATGAATGAGTATTTTGATGACCTTAGTCAGCGTGTTAGTTTTGAATTGTAGCTTGTTTTGGGGAAGAGGACTTATCGGTTATGGGCAAGTTCCTACGAATGTTTTGAACAATACCGTAAAAGAACTCAATAAATGGACTGAAAGTCTGAGAAAAGAGTTTTCTGCCCCCAAGTGGTTGTACTCTTCAAATGGTTACTTCTATGACAAAGACGAGCAATTCATTAAACTGGCTAAAATAAAGGCTGAAGAAATTGTGCCACTACTTCTGAAAGAAAAAAGAACAGCTAATAATATAATTTCTGAACGTCACTTTAGCATGGGAATAGCAACTCTTCTTAACTTTGTTTGTAAACTTGACGGTTGGCCTGATTATGATCCATGGTGCGGAGAGCCTCTTCGTACTACATGGTATGGAGGTCGCGAGCTTGCAAAAGAACGGTTTAATCTTCTCTATGGTTTGTTGCTGGAAGCGAGAAAAAATAAAGATGAGGAAAAAATTGAAATGATTAATGAAGCCTACCGTTCGAAAGGTATTTTTATGTTGACATTTTTGATGGAAAAAATTATTGATGGTGATGAGCAGTTATTACCAGTAGTCCAAAAGATGTTCAACCAGTATAACAACCAATATGGGGACGAAATCAAAGGAAAGTCCAAAGACGAAATAATACAATGGTGGAATCAAAATAAAACTCATTACACTGTTCCGCCCCAAAATAAAGAAAAATACGATAACATGCCGTCTCTATTTTTTGATCTGCCTAAAGACCACCCGATGGATAAAAAGGTTGATTTACTTTATTATGGTACGATAGGTTGGCGAGGTCGGAATATTGTTCAAGGTACGGATCCAACTCAGGTGAGATCTTCGCGTAAATCAATTGCACTTGCCAAATTGATCGGATATGAGAACACACCGCAATTTACTTTTTTAGTTGATCTGGGCAAGGAAGCGTTACCTTATTTGTTTTTGAAGTTGCGGGAAGAGGAGGGACGGTTTACGTTGCCGATAATTGAAAAAATTATGGGCAAGAAACTGTCCGCGGAAGAAGTTGAACTACACATCAAAGAAGCCGAAAAATTGTTACCTCCAAGTTCACCAGATAAGTACCAACCTACCACTATTAAATCAAAAACCGAAGCAAATAACGTAATACCAAATTCACCGGATAATTACCAACCTATCACTACTAAATCAAAAACCGAAGCAAATAACGTAATACCAAATTCACCGGATAATTATCAACCTCCCGCAATTAAATCAAAACCCGATACGAATAATTACCAACCTACCACTACTAAATCAAAAACCGAAACGAATAACGTAATACCAAAAGAGCCGCCGACGACGAATAAAACACCGGAAAAATCTCTCACAGATACTCCCGTTTCCGTTTCTAAAAATAATCCGCCTAAAGAAAAGCCGCCTATTTATGTTGAGTTAGATTTTCGTATTTGGGAATCGCGAGACGGACTATTCAAGACAAGTGCGCGGTTTATTGCCCTTATCAAAGGAAAAGTAAAACTTGAACGTGCGCGTGACTCTGGCACTGGCAAGTATATCATGGTTGACACGGAAATATTGCGTCAAATTGATTTGGATGCGATAGATGCAATTCGACGACGCTACAAAGAAATCGTTGAAGAAGGTAAGGCGGACAAATTGCCGCCAACAATGATCTTTGACCCTTTATGAAAATAAAGATAAGGTGAATAAATTATCAGTTATTACAGTATGAAAAAATAATATTTAGCGGGAATTTCTAAAATATATTTATCAAAAACAAATTATTTCAAATTCAGCCGATTTTCAGTCGATGGAAATCGACCGAATTCGAATAAAATTAATTTTTAGAAATTCTCTAGTTGTAGTACAAAAGTTAATTTGTGGAGAAAATAGAATGACGTTAGGCGGTTGGGTGTTGATGATTTCAACGGGATTTTTTACGGTTGCGTTTGTTTGGTGTATGACGTTGGTTTTGCTGCATAAGCCGGAGAAGGAAGATTTGGAATAAGTGTATACCGACGCTGGTATGGGCAGTAGGCTTCGCCCATGAACAACCGCTTCACGTTGTTGCGTTTGCGTGTTCAGCTTCTGGAATTTTAAAGTAACTTCAGTATATATGTTGAGTTTTAATGTTGTTCTTCATGAGCCGGAGATTCCTGATAATACTGGTGCGGTTGGTCGTACTTGTGTTGCGGTTGGTGCGAGGTTATTTCTGGTTCAACCGCTTGGTTTTCAGATTGATAGTCGGCGTATTGCGAGAGCCGGCATGGATTATTGGCAACATTTGGATTATCAAGTAGCTGTTGACTGGTCTGATTTGCGGTCAAGGGTATCGGGCAGGTATTGGTATTTTACGAAACGCGGTTCGGTTTTGTATTCTGATGTTTGTTATGAGGCGGGGGACGTATTTGTTTTTGGTTGTGAGACACGCGGGTTGCCGGATTATATTTTGTCGGGTGTGCCGCCGGAAAATAAAGTCCGCATCCCAACACGCCCAGAAGCAAGAAGTCTGAACATTTCCGTAAGTGTCGCCGTTGCCCTGTACGAAGCGCAACGACAACTCATATACTCAAAAACAAATCTCCCAAACACAACAGGGAATTTTTGAAAAATACTATACCGTAGCCGGTAAGGCGATAGGCTTCGCCCTACCGGCTACGGTATACGCACTACCCCTTTCGGGGCGAAGAAAATGTCCAACCGTTAATTTCAAATTTCGCAGTTCGCAAAAAAGGTAGGTTTTGGGAAGTTTCTCCTAGACACTCACCACTTGCCACTTTTAGGTTTTGGGAAAATTATTTTTGGGCGATGCTTTATTTCTGATCTTGCGAATATCTTTTCCCCAATCTGTGTCGTCTGCGTGCTGATTTTTAAAGGCGTATACCGTTTAGTACATGATTTTTGATTTAATGGAGTTGATCAATTTTACTGCGGAGCCGATTTCTTCTTTTTGGCGTTCTGGTTGTTCAGGGATTTCGCGTTCTATTGTTAGTGCGCCGTGGTAGCCTACTTCACGCAACGTATTGATAAACTTGACCGCATCAACTTCGCCCGAACCAAACGGTACCTCACGCCCCCAATCAACCCCCGCTATTCCTGTCGTTGAAATTGCGTCCTTGCAATGCACTCCACGAACCCGTTTACCAACTAATTTTAACGCCTCAATCGGATCGCCAACCCCATAAAGAATCAAATTCGCCGGATCAAAATTGATAAAAATATTATCACACGCAACATCATCCATAAACGTTAAAAGCGATTGAACCGACTCTTGACCTGTTTCCATTGTTAGCGATTGTGAATTTTTTCTCAGGTATTTACAAAGAGATCTTATCGACTCAACTACCTCTGCGTATTCATTTGATCGTCGGTCATGCGGAATGAAACCAACATGCGACCCGATATAAGTTACACCAAGCAATCGGGCAAAATCAGAAATCTCAAACGCCTCAACCAACCGCGCCGCACGAGTTTTAGACGGCACAAAACCAACCGTTTGCGAAGTTATTTCTATTGTCTCATAACTTTCGCCCTCAAAACCAAGAAATACCGCTGTAATCCTGATATTGTGTTCACATAATTTGTACAAAAAAGATGATGCACTTTCGGAAGTGCGGGTTTCACGTTGCGGCGTATGAAGTTGAATTGACTTCAAACCAAGCTCACAAACCACCTCAAAATTGACGCCAAGCCCCGCGTCTATACTTGTAAATACTCCAATAGGTACGTCGTACATAAAAATCTATTTTTTTTTCTAATCCGCCAAACACAACTATACTAAAGCCAATTACGCCACAGGCTTCAAATAAAAGGAAAAGGCAGATGTTGCCAAAAATAACACCCAATGATAAATAAACCCAATTACAATTCAATATACCGTAGCCGGTAAGGCGATAGGCTTCGCCCCAGAACAACCGCTTCACGTTGTTGCGTTTGCGTGTTCAGCTAAAGTAGCTTGAGCATAAAACAGCTTGAGTATAAAGTTGCAAATGCGCGTCGTGATGTTGCGGGCAATTAGGAAAATTTATCATTGCACCGATCGGCAAGTTTATACCGCAACCGATATAAACTAAACAACGCAAATTTCACATACGGAAATAAGTCCACAAACCAATCCCATACGCCAACTATGTTAACCCCTTTTCAAAGTTTCACAAGATACCATGTAACCAAAAAATTATTTTAGACAACCGGTCGGGCAATAATTTTAGCTTTGGGCAGTTCCTCTTGCTTTAGAGGCATTAATAATTTTATTTCATGGCGATGCCTAAAAAACAACTGTAGCGGAAGCGTCCAGCTTCCGATTACGGCAGTGAGGATGTTGCCGTTGCAGGACTAAAATGAGTTTTATGCTGAAGCCACTTTAAAATTCCTGAAGTTGAATACGCAAGCGCAACAACGTGAAGCGGTTGTTCAGGGGCGAAGCTTATCGCCTTACCGGCTACGGTATATTTTGTCCATTTTATTCTGAATATTGTGAGAATCGCTAAAAAAATTTTTTTAATACTAAAGCGCAAAACATAAACTACCCGACAAACCAGCAAGTAAAGGAAAAAAACATTCCTTACAACAAAGATAATAAATTTAAGTGTTTTATTGCAACTTCAACTAATTTGGTATTACGCGAATTCAATACTAACGTAACTCTAAAAAAGATTTTTTCGACACAATCACAAAACATGCCCGCTACATCATTGTTAAGATGCTCTCTCTCCATGTTAAGATGGGGGGGGGGGGGGGCAACCTATAGAAAGTATTCCGACACAAATTGCTTGCTTGAACAACTGAATAAGTCGTTTGATGAGTACTCTAAAATATTTTTTGTTACAAAAAATATTATTGCCAATAATGAGGTTGGCGATTCGAGTTGTAACAGACCTCTAAAAAGCTCAAGTGTAATCGTTTGCGATCAATCTGTTTTAAAATCCACAAATCCGAATGCGCAACCGTTTCGTGTTGTTGTGTGTTCAAATTCTGAGTATATTTCTGTAAAGTTAGGGCAACTTGTCAATAGTTGTGATTTTGATTGTAATTTTTTGTATTCATCTCTCTGGACTTATTTTCGTTTTTTTGTGCGAAGTGGTTTCGTCGGCGGCAATGAGCCCCTTTTTTATAACATACTGAAACCGGTGTATCTTCTCGTTGCTTCGTATTCTGCGGTTATGTCTGCCAGCGTAACTTGCGGATGCGGAATATTTTTTATGTGTGCTTGTGTTTGCGTGAGAAGGGGGGACAAGGGGAACGTAGGAGACGAAGGGGGCAAATATATCGTCCCGAAAATATTTTGCCTCTAGTACCCTTGTCCCCTTTTGGGGGCGGAGTAGGTTAAAAAATAATCGCGTAGCAATAATGCGGAAAAATTGTTTTCACCGCAAAGGCAACGAAGGTAACAAAGGTTTATTTTGTGGTAGTTCAGATAGTTTCTCCCCCTCTTTTTTTCATTTTTTATTTCCCCCCATTTGAGCCAATTTCAATTTTGGTATTAAGGATGATTTTGTGCTTGTTTTTTTCTGCTAAATGCTTTAGTGGTCGAGTTCAAGATTGAATCTTTATAATAGATTTGTTCGCGTGTTTTTGGCAAAAAGTGTTTCTGCCAACGAGAACAAAACTTGTTTTCAACGAATTTAAAAAGGAGAATTGGAATGAAATTGAGAAAGTTTTGGAAGTACGCTGCTACAACTGCCGTGCTGTTCACAACATTGCCAGTGTGCACGTTCGCACAATCACCAAGCGTTACAGTGTCAAATGAAGTTACCAATGCAGAGGCTGGATTTATTGTACCAGGTCCAACTTCTTTTCTTGCTGGTGTTGAGATCAGTGCGACTGGAGCAAATGCTGGTAGCGTCAGGTGGGACAATGGTGGGAATGTTGTACCTTACACTGAAAATTACATTGGTGGTATTGGTACAATTAAAATGCAGGGTGTAAACATACCGAATGTCAATTCTGGTGTTGGTACTAATTTCCTTGGTGTATTGGTCAACGGTGATGGATCGCTGAGTAATAAAACTATTGATGTTGGTAATATCAACCTCGCGGGGAACACTGGTTTGGCTATGTCAGGATTTTATACTTATCGAGATACTGCATTTGACGGTACGCTGAAGATTGGCAACGTTAGTGTTACCAATAACAATAATGCGGCTACAGTTTGGGCTACAGGTGTAAATTTCGTAGATAAAGCCAACATCACAATTGACATCTCTGGTAAAGTAACGGTAGGTAACATCAATGTAAAAGGGTTCGATGTTGTGGGTTTTCGTGCAAAAGATATTGTGGGAGGCGCAGAAGTTACTCTTGGTGATATTGATGTAACTGCTGGCACAGGTACCGGTGCATGGTGGTCTTGTGGTGTCGGAGTTAGTGACATTGTTGATGGTAAACTTTCTATTGGGAATGTTAATGTTACGAGTACGAGTAACAATGACGTTTCTGGTGTTGGTCTTCGTGGTATTATGGCAAATGGTTCTTTGGCGATAAAGATATTACTGTCTCATGTTACGCATGAGTAACCAACGCATATACCGAAGCCGGTATGGGCGGTAGGCTTCGCCCTCGAACAACCGCTTCACGTTGTTATCAGCTTCAGGAATTTCAAAACAGCTTGAGTA
>JAIRWK010000183.1 GCA_031268995.1 Planctomycetaceae bacterium | reverse complement strand
ACATGATCAATTGGATTATCGAACATCTGGACTTTACCGGAAAAACCGCGAAACGCATGCAAGCCTTGCTCGCCCGCCTCGGCTTGGAAAAATAAACAAATAACTTTTTTATGCCAATTGAACATGCGTTTGAACGCTTATTTTAAGAGAGATGAGGGGATTTTGTAAAAGTTTAGTAATCACTTTCAATCTCATACGGAACGGGAAATATTTTTGACACTGTTTTCTACTAACATATTGTCCCTACCGTCCCTTTTGTTCCTGATCGATCTTTTTTTCTTTCTCTCTTCACCAAAACTGCTATTGTGTTTTTTGGCAAGATGGGTTAGAATCCTCCTAGTGCGGTGCGGTTTTGTCGATTTTATGCGCAAGCTGTTTTAAAAAACGTAGCGTCACGAAGCGGTTTTTCAAGGGCGAATCATATCGCCCATACCGGCTTCGGTGTCGATACCGCCGAAGAACGAAAATAGTTTTTCACGGGTTGTTTTGGGCTGTTCGTGGTTTTATATACCTTAGCCGGTAGGGCGGTAGGCTTCACCAATGTTGGTTTCGGTATTACGGGCATTGATTGCAACCGTCGGTGAAACACACAATTCTATTTGATGAAAGGGAACTATTATGAAAACTGAAATTAGAATTACGCTGATTTTATTTGTGTTGACAAGTCTGACGGCAACATCATTTCTACCGTTTTGTTTTGCAGATGAAAAAGCGGAAGAAAAAGTTGTAGAAAAATATCTGCTCAAAATAGCGGATAAAGCCACTGATCAACCGCAAAATATTATTTTGTCGAAAGATTTGCCCACGAGAGTGTGGGGATATTTGCCCGATGGAGTGTGGGAATATTTGCCCGATGGAGAAGAATTGAGAGAAATTAAAGGCAATACTGAGACAACTACCATTTTGCGCAACGATAAAAATAACCCGAATGAGCGATTTGATCGTTTTGGTGGAACTGATTCTGAACGGGTTAGGAGAAGTACTCGCACAACAACCTCTGTTTCCGCCGCTCCTTTTGTTCCAGCAACTCCTGCCGTTCCCGCCGTTCCTTTTGTTCCTGCAACTCCTGCCGTTCCCGCTGTTCCTGTTGTTCCAGCAACTCCTGCTGTTCCGGCTATTCCTGTTATTCCCAATGCTACGGTGTCTGCTGTTAAATCTCCTCTTGTAGCGGCGAAATTTGTTGTCAAATCGCCAGAGGGATTTACTCAATATTTTGTTGATTCCAAGGGCAGAAGAGGTATTGTGGCGGAATTTGACGGCTCTTATAACTTGGCTAATAATATCAACATCAAATTTAAGAACGGCAACAGTGTAAAGTTGCCTATCGGTGCGGAAATTATGGTAAGTCCCATCATTAGGCGACTACCGATGCCTAGAGTTAAGGCTGAACTGCCCGTAACGATTGATCTTTTGAACGGGAATTTTTCCGATGGCTTAATTGATGTTTCGCCTGACGCAAATATTCTTAATGTTGATTGGGGCAATATGCGTATCACAGTTACCAGCGACAATCCCAATCTGTTCTCTGAGAAAAATATTACACAAATTGAGTTAAACCTTATCCATTCCAAGAAAGCTAAGGCGGGAGCACAAACGCCTTTTTTAACAGACGAGGAATATCTGTTACTTGACCAAAACGGCACAAGGAGATTTTTTGTTGTGCCGCATGATCCTGAAACGGATTTGATTGTTAGGGAACATGATGGTTCGTTTAACTTCTGTGGTCTCAACGTCAAATTTAAAAATGCAAACGGTTCAACTTGGGTTGCACCCGTCGGTACAGAATTTGTTGTGCGCCGCTCTAGTGTTGTTGAGAGTCGCGATATATCTGGAAAAGATAATCCAATATTCTCAGAACATAGTCCAATACATTTTCCAGTAACATTGGACTTGTCTGGAGACCTTGTACGCGACGGAATTGGATTTTTTCGTAACTTTGAGGGTATTACTTTGAATATTGTTGACAAAATTATCATCACAATCAGATATGCTGACGGTACTCCGTTTATGACTCCGGTTGGTGCCGAACTTGAACTGAACCGTATTGTTTCGGATTTTATAAACGAAGAATACAAATCACTCATCCGAAAAGGTACAAAGAAATTTTTTGTTGTGCCGCATGATCCTAAAACGGAATTTATTGCCAGAGGAGCAGATGGTTCATTTAACATCTACGGTCTCAACATCAGATTTAAAAATACAAACGGTTCAACTTGGCTTGCGCCGGTCGGTACAGAATTTTTTGTGAGCCGCGATACTTCCGGCGAACATAATCCAAATCCCAACGCCAAAATAGATTTTCCGGCAATATTAGACTTGTTTGGGGAAACCATGCACAACGTGATTGATTTGGAGTACAACGGCGAAGGTATTGCTGTGTATATTGGCGGTCTTAAAATCGTAATTAGATATGCCAGCGGTCATCCGTTTAAGGTTCCGGTTGGTACAAAAATTGAGCTAAACAATTATGTTACGGAAGGAGCGCAACCAAAGAGGAAACCACGAGCAAAAATAATACCAGAACCAAAAACATACCCGCAAGCAAAAGCAGAACCACAAACGAAAAAAATACCGCAACTAAAAACAGAACTACAACCGAAAACGGAAAAGATATGGAGAAGTTATAAACTTGGAGAAATGGGCGAGATCAAGGAGCGAAACGGCGGCGTATTTTTTCATTCTTTCATAAAAGAAATGAAAGTATCCGAACCGCATCAATTAGTCTATTTCACGTTCGATGGCAATGTAGATAATGGCAGAAGTTATGCTAGTAATGAAAAACGCAAGTACGATAAATTCATCTTATTCCATGTCACTGAAGAAGACCATAAAGTTATTCGCAAATCAATTGACGAAATCAATGCGGCTCTACGTCCTGTGATTTCGAGTCCGCCTGCGGAAGTATTGCGATCTATAGAAACACCGCAACCGAAAGTAAATGTACAAAATCCGCCTACGGAAGTATCGCAACCTATAGAAATTCCGCAACCGAAAGCAGCACCACGACCGAAAATAGAAAACATATTGAGAAGTTATCAACTTGGAGAAATGGGTGAGTTCTTGGTGCGAGACAGCGGTACATTTTTGCAATTTTTCCACGATCACCTGAGAATGAGCGGAATTGCCGAACCGAAGAAATTAGCCTATTTCTTCTCCAATGGCAATATGGACAATTTCGGAGGTAATGGTATGGGTTATGGAGGTTATAGTGGAGGTGGAGTTTATGCTAAAGAGATTTATGCTAAAGAAAATCGCAAACGCGAGAGATTTCTCCTCTTCTATACCAACGAAGAAAATCATAAAATTATTCGCAAATCAATTGACGAAATCAACGCGGCTTTACGTCCTTTGATTTCGAGTCCGCCAGCTAACACCAAAAAGAAAGAAACCAAGCAGCCGACAAACAGCGTAGAAGATTTCTCACAATCAATGCCGGCCGCAAATCCTTTTCGGGTTGCAGGGAAATCAGAGGATTACCAGCTGTTGACGGTACCGGCTCCTGCCAACAATCCTACGCATCCATCGCCGGTAACTCCAGAAACTCCGACAAATATAAATTATTCATTTGATGCCCCGATGGGGGGAATGGGGGGATATGATCCGGTGCCTTCCGATGGAATTTATGTAGCAGATATGGAGTGTAGGAGTTACCCTATTGGGAAAATTGTGTCTCCTCTTGATGAAGATGAGATTCGCGAAGATATTCTCGAAATATTCCGTGTTGCATGTAATGTCAATGGTATCTCGCATGATAATGTTTGGCTTCGACTCGTAGTCTCCGAAAAACACGCAGTTATTTTTGTTTATGCGGAAAGTTATGTTCATAAAATGATTCCCCTAATATTGGACAAGATCAAAGATATAAATCCTTTGCTTCATCCCACATCAACAATAATACCGACACCTCCTAACTCCTCCAATACCATACCGCCGCATATTTCTGCTGTTGACTCAAACCAAATCCGTAATCTTACCGCCCCTTTTTCGAACAACACAATAGATGCCCCAATACAAAATGTAACCCCCAATGTAACCCCCGAAAAAGTGATCACAATAGAAGCAGAAAGTCAACCTAAAGAAAATGAAAAACCACTTTAAAAAAATAAGCACGCAGACGACGCAGATTTGGGGGGGATATTCGCAAGATCAGAAAATAAAATCTGATCTGCGATTATCATCAAAAAAATCTGCGCTATCAGCGTGCTGATTTTTAAATCAAAATCAAAATGGGAGTGAATTAAAAATGTTACGTTATGGTATAAGTTTTTTGAGTTTTCAAGTTATGGTTGGCGTATTGTTTGTTGATTTTTTATTTGCGCAACCGCCAGTTCAAAATGTTGCGGAGCCGCCGCAATTTAACGCCTACAATGGGACAAATATGAAATTTCTGTCCGGTATGCTCACAACTATCGGACGATCATACAGTAATTCTATCGATAAGGGAGTGATGAGTTCGTGGTTGATTATGGACGGAGCGAGCAAGGACGATTTGCGAAAAACTCTAGGCATAAACGATGCGCAAGCCAAAGAAATCGAAACTTTTCGAAATACGTTGCAGGTACAGACTCTTGCCAATATTCCTAACCTGATAAAACGTTTTAGCAACGCGACCGAAGACGATCTCAAATCAATACAGACCGACATCGAAAATTACATACAAGAATTTGTTACAAAAATCGACTCCATTGTTACGCCAGAACAACAAGCGAAAGCAAAAGAATTAGTTTTTCAAATGACCGGCGGACTTGAGTCGCCGTTACTTGGCAAGGATGCTCTTGATGTTTTGGATTTGACCGAAGAACAACGCAAAAAAGCCGAACAAGTTATAGAACAAACAAGAATTGATCGCAACGAAAAATTTGAAGAAATAATGAAATTGGTTGATGCGAGAGTGGAAAAAGGCAAAGATATTACCCAAGAAGAACGCATTGAAATCAGAAAAAAAGGTGAACAATTAATGGCAGAAATCAACGCCATCGGCAAAAAAGCAGGTAGCCAACTCAAAAGTTTTTTGGACAAACAACAACTAAAAAAATCCGACGACTTGCTAGCAAACATTCCAGAATTCTTACCGAAACTACAATTGGCAAACAATAACGCCGTGCCTCCTTACATACCCGGCATAAACTCTTGGAAACCCGGACAAGGCGTACCTGACAACAAAAAAAACCGAGAAAAAAACGTAAAAACCTTCCCACGAAATAAATCTGAATAATGCACTACATACTCAAGCTACTTTAAAATTCATGGAGCTGCGGTAAACCTACAACGCAGAGCGTTAGGCAAACGCAACAACGTGAAGCGGTTGTTCAAGGGCGAAGCCCATCGCCCTACCGGCTACGGTATATGTCGCTTCTGTCATTAATGTCTCTTGTGTCCTTTTCGTATTCTATGTCCCTTGTCCCTTTTGTTGTAACTGATTTTTTTATAAAGATTCTTGCTAATTTGGCTTCGTCGTAGTCTAGGTTTCCGTTTGAGGCTTCAATGGCGGGTTTTAGGAAAAGAGTTTCGCCGCTCGCTTGAAACCAAATTTTGATCTGCTCCAAACGCTCCGGCACAAAAAATAAATCCGCCGATAACTCCATCCCCGACTCACTCAACTTCTCCAAATGACTAATAATCGTTCCACGCGTTAATTGACGCACCGTAACAATCTCATCTATCGTTTTGCCCTGACAAAATAAACGATACGTCTCAAGAAATGTTGACGATTGAGCGGTTGAATTTTTTTGATTGGCGGGCAAGTGTTGTAGTGTTTGTTGTGGTTGCCGCCATTTTGTTGCTTCGTCGGGATTTTGTCCGCAAAATTTATTGACGGCTTCAAGAAACTGTTGCCCGTAAGCTGCGAATTTGTGTTGACCGATGCCATGAATCATCTGAAATTCCGCAGCGTTACGCGGAAAATTTCGCGCAATCTCATGAAGCGTCCGATCCGAAAACACGATATAAGGCGGCACATTCTCCGCCCGCGCAAATTCAGTCCGCAACTCGCGAAGTTTGCCAAAAAGCAATTCCGAAAACGGTTGAACTTCGGAAAACGGAATTTTTGTACCGGAAATCTGCTGATTAGATTTGGTTTTATCCGAATAATTTTGCGCCGGTTTTCGCATTGCGAATGTTTTTTGTCCGCGCAAAATTTGCCACGCCTCGTCCGTCAACTTCAAAATCGGTCGCAACGGATCCTCTATCAAAATTATTTTTTGTACAATTAATGCATCAACAACTGCACGCCAAAAAATTTTCGGTTGATCTTTACCAGCACCATAAGTCGGCAATTGATTATGCCGGAATTGCCGGATTTTTTCCGTGTTCGCAGCGGTCAAAATATCAATCAGATGAATTGCCCCAAACGATTCTTTGGTCCTGTAAACCGCCGAAAGAATTTTTTGCGCCGGAATTGTTGCGTCCTCTAATTTACGCGAATCCACACAAATATCACAACCATTGCAATTCTGTACAGAAAATTCCTCGCCAAAATAACGCATCAACGCAACACGCCGACAACCACTTTGTTCCGCCAAATGAATCATTTGACGCAGTTGCTCTTTGGCAATATCGCGAACATGTTCATCTTCAATCTCATCAACAAATCTTAATTGTTGCGCAATATCATTTCGCCCAAAAAATAAAAGACATTCCGCCGGTTCGCCATCACGACCCGCACGCCCCGTCTCTTGATAATAACCCTCAATATTTTTCGGTAAATCCGCATGAACCACAAAACGCACATTCGATTTGTCAATCCCCATCCCAAACGCAATCGTCGCAACAATAATCAAACATTCGTCCCGACTAAACGCCTCTTGCGCCGCATGACGATCCGCATCAGACATTCCTGCATGATAAGGTTTCGCCGCAATACCATACGCTTGCAACATTTCAGCGGTCGACTCAACCTTCTTGCGGCTACTGCGGTAAACGATACCGGATTCGCCGTTATGGTTGGCAAGAAAGAGCCGAAGTTGTGTATCGAATTCTTGCTTCCTCAATACGCGGTAAAATAAATTCGGACGATTAAACGATGCCCGCGTCAAATGCGGCTTCCGTAACCCCAACCGCCCAATAATATCATCCGCAACTTGCTGAGTCGCTGTTGCCGTAAACGCCGTAACAGGAATCGACGGAAATTCCCGCACAATTTTTGACAACGCCAAATAATCAGGACGAAAATCATGCCCCCACTCCGAAATACAATGCGCCTCGTCAATCGCAAAAAACGCAACCCGCAATGTCTTCAACCGCTCAATAAAATACTCAGAATTAAAACGCTCAGGAGAAATATAAAGCAAATCCAACCGGTTCCGACGAAGCGCATCACCAACCGCATTACGCTCCTCAACCGAAATAGAACTGTTCAACGTCCCAGCAGATAAACCATTGATCCGCGCCGCGTCAACTTGATCCTTCATCAAAGAAATCAACGGCGATACAACCACACAAACCCCATCCATCAACCGCGCCGGTAATTGATAACAAAGCGACTTCCCACCGCCCGTCGGCATAACCGCAAAAACATCCCGCCCCTGAAAAACCGCCCGAACAATCTCCTCCTGATGCGGACGAAACGAATAAAATCCAAATACCGTTGAAAGCGTTGAATAAACTTGTTCAGAATTATATTTTTGATCAGAAGACATCTATTTTTTAGAGTGAATTTTCTCGCGTATTTGTTAAAGGGACAAGGTATACCGAAGCTACTTTAAAATTCCTGAAGCTGCGGTAAACCTGCAACGCAGAGCGTTAGGCAAACGCAACAACGTGAAGCGGTTGTTCAGGGGCGAAACCTATCTCCCTACCGGCTACGGTATAGCTGCTATGAAATTCGTTTTTTAAGACAGGATAACAGGATCGTCAGGATACAATAAAATCCTGTCAAAAAAATAAAAACTGAATTTCATAGTGCGATGAGTATATCATTCGTTTATCTTTTATTTCCTTTTTTGCCTTCTTCGCTTTTGTAGTGTTTATTTGTAATTTTCGTAGGCGTTTTCGAGTTGTTTGGTGGTAACGGTTCCTTCGTGAATCCAGATTCGGTATTGTAGTTTGATTTCTTCGTTTGGCTGAAACAATTTGTCCTTCACGCCGGGCCAACCTACACACAACGGACCATAATATCGCGTCAACCATGTTGGCGGAAAATTTGGATGAGTTTTCGGTACAAAAATTGCCGCGCCGCTTTGGGATTTGCGACCGTCGAATTGCGATGTGTAATCCGCCCACGCCAACGGCGTTTCCGGTAAATCGTTTTTCGCAACACCCGCCGGAACCGTAATCACATTTACGTCATTTCGTTTCGCGGTAATATTTTTATTTTTGCGTTCTTTTTCAGGAATAAACGGTTTGAACCGAATTGAGAAACCGCCGTAACTTTTGCCCTCACTCCCACGAAGCGAAATAGACCGACCAACCGGTTTCCAAATAAATTCAAAATCAATCGCACGACTCTTAATTTCAGTTTTATCAGTTCCGTCGGCGTTGGCGGTTTGGATGCGGTGGACAATTACTTTGACTTGTTCGGACATGATTTTGTTTCCGTCTTCCGGTTTGCCAACAAACCAACCGTTTTCTACTTCAAAAGTTGCCGTCTTGTCGGTGATTTTTTTGTCGATCCAGCGGACAAAATATTGTTTGAGGGCGGTGTTGCTTGTCCAGAGATCGTATTGTTCAATTTTGCCGTCCGGTTCATGAACGCCGACATGAGGCCAAGTCCAAAAAACACCATGATGATGAAAATGATCCGTTGGGGCGTTGTCCGTCAAAACCTCACCCAAAAGACCATGAAGCGGATGAATATAACAACCCGCCAATCGACGCGGATTATTTCTGGGAACATTTTCATGCTCAACCGCATCAAATTGATACGTAAAAATCGGCAAATTCCCCTCCGTAAGAACCAATTGCTTTCCGTCCTTCTCCACAAATTGAAACGTATCCGCCGCCAAAAATCCGGCAACACACGGAAAAAATATCACACAACAAAACAAAATGCCAAAAAACAATACACAAACAGATGATGGTTTTCGGACTTTGAATTGCGAACTGTCTAAAAATATCTCACGGATTTTCACTAGTTATCTCCTGTTATACTGAGGCTACTTTAAAATTCCCGAAGCCGAATCCACAAACGCAACAACGTGAAGCGATTGTTCAAAGGCGAAGCCTATCGCCCTACCGGCTACGGTATAAATTTGAAATTTTGAACGAGATCGACGATGCCGACCACGACGTACAAGCCCACTTTATACCCAATTTTCTCAACAAAACAAGCCCCGCGATTTCTTAAAAATTAGCACGCAGATAACGCAGATTGTGGGAAAGGATATTCGCAAGATTTAGATCTATTACATCGCCCAAAAATGATTTTCCCAAAAACCAAAAGTGCCAAGTGGTGAGTGTCTAGGAGAAATTTCCCAATACCGGCTACGGTACACCTGCTTGTAGTTTTAAAAATTTGCGTGATAATGACACGGAGATATAAAACCCGTCGCCAATACCGGATTCGGTATAAACGTACAAAAAATTTTATCATATTAAATGCCTAAACGAACTGATCTTAAAAAAATTGCCATAATTGGTGCCGGTCCTATTGTTATTGGTCAGGCTTGTGAGTTTGATTATTCGGGAACTCAAGCCTGTAAGGCGTTGCGAGAAGAGGGATATGAGATTGTCCTCGTCAACTCAAATCCCGCAACAATAATGACCGATCCCGAAACCGCAGACCGGACTTATATTGAGCCTATAAATGTTGAGTATCTTACGGCTATTCTTGATAAAGAACGCCCCAACGCAATACTCCCAACTCTCGGCGGACAAACCGCCCTCAACGTCGCTATCCAAACCGCCGACACCGGTATTCTTGATAAACTTGGAATAGAAATGATCGGCGCAAACCGCGAAGTTATACGCCGCGCCGAAGACCGCGATCTGTTCCGCGAAACTATGCGGCAAGCCAATATTGATTTGCCCAAAAGCGAACTTGCAAGAACACGCGATGAAGCATACCAAGCTCTTGAAATTATAGGACTTCCTTGCGTCATCCGACCGGCTTTCACGCTCGGCGGAACAGGAGGCGGTATCGCGTACAACAAAGAAGAATTCGAAAAAATCGTACAGGGCGGTCTGTCCGCAAGTATGGTTGGTGAAGTGTTGATTGAGGAATCTTTGGCGGGTTGGAAGGAATTCGAGATGGAGATGATGCGGGACAAAAACGACAATGTTGTTGTGGTTTGTTCGATTGAGAATTTTGATCCGATGGGTATTCACACTGGAGATTCGATTACAGTTGCGCCGGTTCAAACGATGACAGACCGTGAATATCAATCAATGCGTGATGCGTCGGTAAAAATTATTCGCGCGGTTGGAGTTGAGACGGGCGGTTGCAATATTCAGTTTGCGCAAAATCCGCGTACAGGACGGCTTGTGGTGATTGAAATGAATCCGCGTGTTAGCCGCAGTTCGGCATTGGCTTCAAAAGCGACTGGTTTTCCGATTGCGAAAATTGCTGCCAAAGTTGCTGTTGGTTACACGCTTGATGAATTGCGCAACGATATTACAAAAACGACAAGCGTATGTTTTGAGCCGACGATTGATTATTGTGTTGTCAAAATTCCGCGATTTGCGTTTGAGAAATTTCCCGAAGGCAATGAAACGTTGTCTATTCAAATGAAGTCTGTTGGCGAGGCGATGGGGATTGGTCGGACGTTTAAGGAGGCGTTGCACAAAACGATCAGGTCGCTTGAGAATAGGCGTTTTGGATTATTTAGTATTGACGATGTGCCGGAACCTATTGACGAGATATACCGTAAAGTCGGCACGCCAACACGCGACCGGCTCTACCAACTCGCATGGGTAATCAGACAAGGCGGCGATATTGAGACGTTGAACAGGTTGACGGGGATTGACGTTTGGTTTTTGTCGCAAATTGCCGAGATTGTGCGTGTGGAGGTTGAGCTTGAGGGCAGGCGTTTGGATGATTTATCGACGGAGGACATGCTTGATTTGAAGCGTCTTGGTTTTTCGGACAAACGGATTGCGGAGATTTTTGGTGTCAATGAAAAGATTGTGCGATTGCAGAGATTGGATCAAGGGGTTGTTGCGGTTCGTAAGATGGTTGACACGTGCGGAGCGGAATTTGCAGCGGTTACGCCATATTATTACACAACCTACGGCGAAGAAGACGAGACCGGCGAACCGGATTTCAGAAAATCAATTTTGATTCTCGGCGGCGGTCCAAATAGAATTGGTCAAGGAATAGAGTTTGATTATTGTTGTTGCCATGCGGCGTACACGGTCAAACGGCTTGGCTACCGCGCAATAATGATGAATTGCAATCCTGAAACGGTCTCAACAGATTACGATACATCTGATGTACTTTATTTTGAGCCGTTGACGCTTGAGGATGTGCTTGGTGTGATTGCCCGTGAAAATCCTATCGGCGTAATTTTGCAATTCGGCGGACAAACTCCGCTCAATCTTGCCAAAGCTCTTGCGGATGAAAATGTGCCGATTCTTGGAACGGATGTTGCGTCAATCACGCTTGCCGAAGACCGCAGACAATTCGGCGAAATGTTGCAATCTCTAGGAATCCGCCAAACACAAGGCTCAACAGCTTTCATGCTCGACGACGCAATTAACGCAGCAGAAAAAATTGGTTATCCAGTTCTAATGCGTCCAAGTTTTGTTTTGGGCGGGGCAAAAATGGAGATCATTTTTGATCGCGATGATTTGAAGGCGTATTGGGAGGCGTTGTTGCGCTATTCAAAACAAGCTGATTTGATGATAGACGAAAGCCGGCCGATTTTGATTGATCGTTTTTTGGAGGATGCGATTGAGATAGATGTTGATGCGGTTGCGGACGGCAGCGGGGTAATTGTTGCGGCTATAATGGAACATATTGAAGAAGCGGGAATACACAGCGGCGATTCCGCTTGTTCACTGCCCCCGCAATCATTGACACCAAAAGTAATCAGACAACTTGAAGACGCAACTAAAAAAATCGCAATCAAAATGAACGTAATCGGATTGCTAAATATTCAATTTGCAATCAAAAATAACTTGATCTACGTTCTCGAAGTCAACCCGCGAGCAAGCCGAACAATCCCATTTGTCAGCAAAGCAATAGGCGAACCGATGGCATCGATTGCAACACGGGTAATGCTTGGTGAGCGGTTATCGGAGATGTTTTTAGCTTCACCATTTAGGCGTTGGCAAGAGATGAATCATGTTACGGTCAAGGAATCTGTATTCCCTTGGACTCGTTTTCCCGGAGTTGACACGCGGCTTGGTCCCGAAATGAAATCGACGGGTGAAGTGATGGGAATTGCCGAAACTTTCGGCGAAGCGTTTGCAAAAGGTGAAAACGCAACAGGCGTACCAATCCCTTCAAACGGCAACGTTTTCGTGTCGGTGAAGGAAGCGGACAAACCGTTTATTGGTGAGATTGCGAAGCAGTTGGTGAATTTGGGTTTTAGGATAATTGCGTCTCGCGGGACAGGGGCGGTTATTGCAAGTATGGGATTTGAGGTGGAGATTGTTGCGAAAATTATTGAGGGCGAACGTCCAAATATTCTTGACAGAATGATCGACGGAAAAGTCCAATGGATTATAAACACACCATCAGGAAAAAATCCCGTCCGCGACGAAATACTAATACGAACAACAGCAATGAGAATCGGCATCCCGCTAGTTACCACAATCAGAGGCGCAAAAGCATTCCTGGATGCCATCTCATTTCTCCGCGAAAATAAAACCGTAAACGTAAAAGCAATCCAAGATTATTAATTCGCGTTACGCATCGACGAAAAGAGTAAGCACCGTAAAGGCGAAAAAGGATGTTGTTTTATTTAACTGAACTTTTGCAAAATGGCATTTTACACTATAAATCAAAGGAGTTGAAGCATCAAAAAACGCCAATTTTTATTGTATTATCGTATCATATATTATTTTTCAAAAATTGATGTGCTGGA
>JAIRWK010000169.1 GCA_031268995.1 Planctomycetaceae bacterium | reverse complement strand
GCCCTTTCACAAATTGATACCAAAAATTATCTGATTCCCTACTCGACTGACGGACGAAAATTGGTTAAAATCGGCGTTGAGTTTAGCAATGAAGAACGCACCATTAAACGTTGGATCATCGGGTGAAACGATTAACAAAAAATTTTCAAATTATCTACACATTAAAAAAATATTTGTAAAGAAAAGTTGAAACAAATGACTGAAAAAGAATATATCAAAGATCAGGTTACTGTTGTAATTCCGGTTTACAACGAAATCCGGTTTATCAGGCGGACATTGGAATCAATCATAAACGAAGCGGATGAGATTCTTATTTCCGATTTTGGTTCAACAGACGGTACTTTGGATGTACTTGAAGAATTTGTTTCAAAATATCCAAAAGTTATTTATGCGAATCATAAAGATTGGCAGTTTTCGGACAGGATGAATTGGTTTTTTCAAAATGCGCATGGAAAATATGTACGGTTAATTGGCGGACATGATATGGTTTCCAGCGGCAGTACAAAAAGTATGACGGCATTACTGGAAAACAACCCCGACGCGGTAATGGTGTTTTCCAAATATTGTATTTATCTAAATCAAGACTATACGTTTAATTCGTTTTATTTCATGGCAAAAGAAAACGCCATACCGTTTGCATCGGATTCGCCTTTTGTAAGAGTACAAGCTACCGCGAATCATTTTTGCCTACCAAGCATTTACTATGGTCTTTATAAAAAAGATGTATATTTCGATGCGTTCAATTTTCTCTCATCCCTATTTGCCGATGGAGTTGTTACTGATACTGGTTTATTGGCAGCAATGTTAAAAAGAGGGAAACTTATTTGTGATGATTCCTCTTTTTTCTTTTGGATGAAACCGCGTAAAGATGTCGATCTGATTTCAGAATATAAACGAATGTCTGTAACAAATTCACGTGACGGTACCAGTAGTCCGTTTTATTGGTCTTTTGCCACGATATGCGATTGCTACACTGTCGTAAATGATATGCAAAAATTGCAATGTCTGCCAGACAATTTTAATCAAATTAGTTTAGATATTTTTATCAATATGTATTCGTTTCTATTTGATTCATTAACAGAAAAAATTACACCGGCATATATACCACAAGCACTTCCAAAGTACAAACCTATTTATGACGAAGTGTTCAATGCTGTGGTTGAAAATTTGAAAAATATCGAAAACTCAAAAAAACAAAGCCCGTTATTTCAATCTTTTTGTATGATTAAGAAATTGATTAAATGTATATTACCTTATGGTTTTGTTCGGTTGATACAAGAAATCAAAAAACGATTTCAATAATATCTGTACTTTTCAAAAACAATGAAAAACAAGGTTATCAAACTCTTTCAAAAATAAAAATTAATGACGGTGTAAAGCATATCACCCTAATTATAATACAAAAAATCGCTAAAATCCGACTATAATATGGAAACAAAAATGAAACGATTAATTTTTGACATTAGTACTCTTTGCGGTACAAATAATATTAGAGGTATTCCTCGTTTTACCATTGAGGTTTTACAGCGACTGGTCAAAAGAGATTTAGACATAATACTAATCTGCTCCGACCATTTTGAAGAAGATCGACTACGGAATTGTTACGATATGTTGGGACAAACGAATATTCCGTTTCAAAGTAAAAATGTAGAACATTATACCTTACCACCGTTTTCACCGTCTGAAAAGCAGTCAAAACCTTTATTTGGATTCATGGAAGAGTTGGTTCGTAAAATAATTCCTGATTCGGATTGGTTGGACACTATGATTGAAAACGCACGAATGGTCAAACGCAAATTTATTCCGCCGCTTTCGACAAAAACAAATGATTCAGTGAAACATCAACGATCTCCATTACTGGAACATTTAATACGTAATTCAGACGCTTATTTTAGTCCATATGCAGCAATTGTTCAGGAAATTGACGCTAATCCTTCAGAAAATTACAAGTCATCCACGATTTGATTCCAATATTATTGCCATACATGGTTCCTGAAAACTCTAAAAACATATTTTTAGAACTCATTGGTTTGCACAATATTATACCAGATACCAGTATCTTTGTCGATTCTTTATGTACAAAAATGGACTTGTTACGTCATTTTCCGCATATTACAGAAAATCAAGTAACAGTCATTCCGCTTGGTGCAGATGAATGTTTTCGCCCTTGTACCGACAGATCAAAAATTGAGTCGGTGTTCCAAAAATATCACTTGCCTAAAAATATTGTTTATATTTTGTCTGTGGCAACATTGGAAATACGGAAAAATTTTGATCATGTCATACGTTCCTTTGCCGCGTTTATTGAAAAATATGGAGATCAATTCCCCAGTGTACAACTCGTATTGACCGGCGTGAAGGGTTGGCTTGATAAAAAAATTTATAATACGTACAAAGGATTGAAACGAAAAATAAGGAAACGGATTATTTTTACCGGATATGTTGATGATGCAGATTTACCGTTACTTTATGCGGGGGCGGCGTGTTTTTGTTACATGTCGTTTTATGAAGGTTTTGGGCTTCCGCCGTTGGAGGCAATGCAATCTGGGACACCTGTTATTACATCGAATACTTCGTCGTTACCGGAAGTTGTCGGCGATGCGGGAATCATGCTCTACCCGAACGATGTTGATGGACTTGTCGAGGCTTTTTATCGCGTTTTGACCGATGAAAACTTACGAAACGAAATGATACAAAAAGGACTCGAACAAGCAAAAAAATTCAGTTGGGACCGTTGTGTTGATCTGATCGTAGAAAAAATCATAAATTAACGTACATAATTATATTGTATGACTCAATACCAAAATTAAATTAATATGAAAAAACGGCTTATTTTTGATATTGCCAATCTTGCATTGTCGGGTCAACCGACGATGATGGGCTTGCCTCGTTATGTTGTTGAGATATTGAAGAGATTTATCAAATCAGAAAAATTTGATATCGTTACAATCTGTTCACTTCCTGAAGAAGAATTTGCGGTTCGGAATTTGAAACGATTTTTGCCGGTAGAAGTTCCTTTTCAGAGCAAAAATTCAGAAACTTATACATTGCCCGACAAACCAATATCAACTCAAAAAACATCATTAAGCAAAATCGAAGAGGTATTGAAAAACGAATTTCCCAATAGCCGTTTTTTAAGACGGATTATTTCCGTATGCCGTACAATTAAATGGAAAATTTCGCCGCCGCCGTTTCTCATTGAACATAAATTGTCTCCTTTTTACGAACGATTAGTAAAAAGTGCGGATATTTATTTTAGCCCTTCCTATAAACTTATTCCTGAACTTTCGGTCAATCCGGCAATACGTAAAGTGTTAGTTGTCCATGATATGATTCCGATAGTTTTAGCCGATATGTACAAAGAACGAGTCTTCTTTCCAGCCGATCCATGGCAACCAATTATGCCCGATTGGATTATATTCACCGTTTCAGAATCTGCCAAATATGATCTTTTGAAATATTATCCGCACGTATTACCGGAACAAATAACTCCTGCTCTTCTTGGAGCCGATGAACGATTTATACCTTGCCAAGATCGAAATAAAATTGAATCGGTACTAAACAAATATTCAATACCAACCAACACTCCCTATATACTTTCTGTTGCAACATTGGATATTCGCAAAAATTTCGATCATTTAATGAATTGTTTTACCCAATGGGTTCTATCGTCAAATGAGAAAACATCAGATTTTAATTTTGTTAAAATAGGGGGGGGGGGGACGAATAGGGAAACATTGAATTGTAATCTTGTATTGACGGGTTCAGGCGGTTGGCAGGATAGAAAATTCAAAAATGTTTTTGCTCATTTACCGAAAAAAGTTAGGGAAAAGATTGTTTTTACCGGATATGTTGATGACACTGATCTGCCGTTTTTATACAATGGTGCAAGTTGATTTTGTTATATGTCGATTTATGAAGGTTTTGGGCTTCCGCCGTTGGAGGCAATGCAATCTGGGACACCTGTTATTACATCGAATACTTCGTCATTACCGGAAGTTGTCGGCGATGCGGGAATCATGCTCGACCCGAATGATGTTGATGGACTTGTCGAGGTTTTTTATCGCGTTTTGACCGATGAAAATTTACGAAACAAAATGATACAAAAAGGACTCGAACAAGCAAAAAAATTCAGTTGGGATCAATGCGTCGATTTGATTATCGAAAAAATAAATACACCATAACCGCCATACCGAAGCCGATATGGGCGGTAGGCTTCGCCCTTGAACAACCGCATCACGTTATTGCGCTTCCGTGTTCAGCTGCGGGAATTTCAAAAAATACTATTTACCAAAAACAAATTATTTCGATTTTCAGTCGATAAAAATCGACCGAATTCGAATAAAATTGATTTTTAGAAATTCCTTCTGCTCTTTTTGTGGAAAAAACTTTTGAAACCGATATACATTTTTTGACAAAATGGTTATAATATACGGAAGAAAATGATTTGATTTTGGTTTGAGACTGAAAAAGTTGATTTTAGTTTAAGAGTTGTTTTTTTTACGCCGAAAGTTACCGAAAGCGTGCTGTGTGAAAATAGTACAGCACGTCCGACAATAACTTCGGAAATTTGAAAAGTACCTTTAAGTATTAACGGGAGATTACCAAATGAAAGCATTTACCCAGACATTAAAACTCACATCAGTCAGAAACAAAATAAGTTTGCTGACTCTTTTCGTCCTCGTTTTGTCAATTTTGACCTCGCCAATATTGACCAATAACGCTAGAGGCAAAAACGACAACACTGTTGCCGACACAAACAAAACCGACACCAATCCCAAAAAAACAACCGCTCAATACGACTTCTACACCACCGCCGACCAGACCGGTTACATTGCACTCGGTATCCACACAACCCCATTGCCCAACCCTGCACCACACGAAATCGTTTTCCTCGTCGATACCTCCGCAAGCCAATCAGGTCAAACCCGCATCGAT
The DNA here is from genome assembly GCA_031268995.1 of Planctomycetaceae bacterium. GTDB lineage: Bacteria > Planctomycetota > Planctomycetia > Pirellulales > Thermoguttaceae > WRKP01. The sequence goes on along the minus strand of JAIRWK010000169.1, from coordinate 5,283 downwards.
ACAATCGATACACTCAAATCCACAATAAATAATTTGCCCAAGAACTCCCGCGTACAAATTCTCGCAATGGATGTCAACACAACCGCCTTGACCCCATCATTTGTCCCCAAAAATTCCGACGAAATCAACAACGCCATCAAAAAATTACAACGCCGCATTCCATTGGGCGCAACTGATTTACACAAAGGAATCGAAACCGCCCGAAATACATTCGACCCAAACAATAACGAAAATACTGCAACACAACGCACAGTTGTCTATCTCGGCGACGGACGTAGCATGGCACAAGGCGTAACTCCAGCAGCTTTTGCAACCGAATCCAAAAACTACACCACACAGAAAATACCATTCACCGCCTGCGTCATCAGCCCCGCATCAAATATCGATATCGTTGCAGCATTCGCCAACCAAACCGGCGGAAACTTCGTCAACTTCTCCGCAAACGCAAAAGACGCCTTCGATAAAGCACGCCAAACCGCTAACGAGAAAAAAATTGATAGCGTTGATGTTGAGGAGCCGAGCATTATTACCGGTAAACAATTGTCGGATTCTATAACGGCTACAGTAGTTTGGGTTGAGCCGATGTCTTACGTTTTCCCCGATAGCTGGGAAGTTTTCCCCGTCAACTTGCAACCAATACGCAGCGATCGCGAAACAATCGTATTCGCCAAAACAGATGCCGCCGACTTGAAAACATTCGACCTCACAATCAACGGAGAAACCACAAACAGTAAAGTCAATTTGTCATGGCAAATCACACCAAACCCAAACCAAATTTTGCCCAGCGGAAGCACAATCAAAAACGGTAAACAATTCTTGGTCGGATTGGTCGAAAGAGTCGCCAGAGACGGCGGAATGTCAATACCAATAATTGACCGCAAAATGTTGAATTTTATGCAAGACGCATTCATCGAAAATGTTGGCATCCAACTTGAGAAAGCTAAAGCATCCATCGAAACCGGAAACCCAAAACAAGCAATGCCAATCCTCGAAAACTTGCTGAAACTCGATCCGGGTAACAAAACGGCAGTGCGCTACCTTGAAGTTGCACGATACGGCGACGCACCAGACACAACAGAATTGAATAGCAACATAAACCAAATAAATACACCCGAAAATATCACAACCACAACTACAAACGGTAATGTTGGCAACATCAGCAGTAACGGCAACGATAACAGTGATGTCGGCGTGCAAGAACCCATTCGGATCAATTTGCCGACAATGGTTGATACGTCAATAACAGAAAGATCAATCTCTTCGCAAAAAGTTCAAAATGAGGTAAATGTTGTCATCAATAACGCATCAAAAACAATGCAAATCGATCCGGTCGGAACAGAACAAAACATAAGATTGATGATGACTTCAGTACGCGAAAATGCGGCATTGAATCCAAATCAAAGAAATATGTTGCTCGACAGACTTGGTAATACATTGAGACGAACCGAGAACGAAAAATTTTACAGCGACATGCGAAACGCACAATTGCAAAACGATCTGTACGTTACACAACTTAACCTCGAAAGCCTAGAAACAATCGTCGAATCCGACGCACGCGCAGTTCAAATCTTTAACCGCTTCACGGCGTTGATGAACTCCGACGAATACCGAACCGCCACAACCGTTGCCGAGAACGCAATGAAAATGTTGCCGGACGCGACTGCGCCAACAACCGCACACCGCCTCGCAATGATGACTTCGTACATTGTGGAATATAACGAGTTACGTCATAAACGTCATGTCGGATTTATTGAATCGTACATGGTGCTTGAGCGTTCATTTGTCCCGATTCCAGAAGAGCCGCCGATTACGTACATCGACCCCGAGCAATGGCTCATCCTCAAAGAACGCCGCAAAAAACGCTACGAAGTCTCCGACCTAAAAACGGTTACTCCCGCCGAACAACGCCTCCGAGATGCACTCGATAAATCAATTGATATAACCGTCGGCACAGGCGATAACGACAACACTATCTCATACCTGATTTCACAAATCAAAGCGCAAACAGATGAGCGAATAAACATTTTGATTGACACAAAACTAGGCGAACAAGGCGTAAATAGCAGCACAACGATTGCAACCGAACCGATAAGTTTTCAAGGCGTAAAATGCCGTAACGTTCTCAACTCATTGCTCGGCGGTATTACTCCCGATGTTGCGTACTGTATTGACAGCGAGGTATTGTTGATAACGGATGCCGAAAACGCAAAAAAGAAAATGAGTTCCAAAGTTTATCCCGTCGGTGATATCGCGATCAGTCCTGCTCCGATTGGCGGCGGTATGGGCATGGGAATGATGGGCGGAATGGGTATGGGAATGATGGGTGGAATGGGCGGAATGATGGGCGGAATGATGGGAGGTATGGGTGGTTACGGCGGTGGAATGATGGGTGGTTACGGTGGCGGCATGGGCGGTTACGGCGGAGGAATGATGGGTGGCATGGGCGGTTACGGCGGCGGAATGGGTGGTTACGGCGGTGGAATGGGAGGTTACGGCGGCGGAATGTACAGTGTTCCAGACAACATTGACCGATCCGCCAATAAGATTGACCAATCTGTTGAAAAAACTGACCGCAAAAATATCCGCAACAAAAAAAATGCCAAACAAAAACATGATCAATTTGATTACGGTTTGATGTCAATTCCAGTTGAAAACGTTAAACGAACAGTCAACACAAACCCCAAAGTTGCCGCACCAACAAAAACAAGTACGGCTGATCCCCGCAACAACTCACACACGCCAACACCCACCAATAACCCCAAACAAACACGCGTTGTTACGGAAAAAGGTTGGAGCGGCGGCACGGTTGCGGGACAAAATGCCGTAATGTCACAAAGAGGTTTAGAGATTGTCAAAAAAGCAAAAGCGGCAGAAAACATAGACGATTTTTGGGAAAACCTGTTCGCAAAAGAAACAATTGATGAAAATTACGTCCGCGAAATCGTTGACATACTCAAAAACGATTTTGCCCCGAAAGTCCCAAAAGAAAAACGTACACAATCCGCAACACAACTGGTAAGCCTAATCGAAGCATCAATACTTGCCGACAAAGTTTATCCTTGGATGTACGAAGTGTTGGCGTTGTCGCTTTACGCCAAAGGCGCACCCAAAGCAGAACTCGAACGCGCGGTGTTGTCGGCGGCGGATTATTGTAACGATATTGAAGATTTGATGAATGTCGCAATGTTCATGCAAGCCGTAGGTTTACAAGACCGTGCGTTCTCGTTGTTCTGGCAAGCATTGGAAGCCTCCGCCGCACCACAATTCGAATACTACGCCGCCGCATTTAAAATGGCAGAAAGTTTGTACCTACGCGACAATAAATATTTGTCCGAACAACAAATCAAAGCTGGCGAAAGCGCAATCTGCATGGCTTCCCTCGCAATAATCTCAATGGAATGGGATAGACCAGAAGGCGCAAAATTGATACAGCGAGCAAACGATACTCTTGAAATGTTGATGGCAAAAATGAGAAAAGAAGAACGCTTCAACGACGAAGGCTTGCTCGCAACTAGCGTCAACGAAGCAAGATTACGCGATTGTGTTGTTACCATTGAATGGACAGGTAACGCCGGAATAAGTATCTCCGTCATCGAACCAACCGGAAGTTGCTGCTGGTTTCTCAACCCGCGAACACTTTCGGGCGGAATGCTGAAATCGAACCAAATCAATAACGGCGAAACATTGACCGAAAGATCAGGTAAAAGACAAATTTCCTACGTTTGCCCACGCGGCTTCAACGGAACGTATCAAGTTGTAGTTCACCGCGATTGGGGCAAGTTGGCAAACGGAATTGTAAATGTTAAGGTTGATACAGCAGTTATTCAAGGTCAACCCGAAATTGATAAACGAAACACAGCCTTTTCCGAAAGAAAAAACCTCGAAGAAACAGCAGGTAATCTCAACACAAATTCCGCCAAACCCGATTTCGCCGCCAACGGAATATTTCGAGCTTACCCGATTAGGGAAAACGGGATCGTTGTAACATTCGATTTGAATGAAGGACGAAGGTTGGAGAAAATTGACCAAGTAAAACTCGACATCGCCGAAATCCGCGCAAGCGTTGCAAGAAAAACAATGGCACAACTAAACGTCCTACGCCGCCTCAAAAACGATGCCGTGTTAGCACAAGTTGTGGCAAATACAGGCGGCAGCTACTCATCAGATTCAACCAACCCCGACCTGGCAGCAGTCAGCATATTCAGAAACGGAAACTCAAACTCAAACAGATTCATACCATTCTTCGGTCAAAGCGTAATCGGCTACCAACCAACAATTACTTGGTTGCAAGAAGGAACCCAGTTGATGTCCAACGCAGTCATTTCGGCGGATCGTTGTTATGTCCGCTTATCGCCTTCGCCAATGTTCTCCGATGTTCGCGAAGTATTCAAATACAACATGGCAAACGGCGGAGACGGCAGCACCGGAACCACAAGCGGCACAAGTTCAGGTTACGGCAGTAGTGGCTATGGTAACAGTGGATACGGCAATAGCGGCTACGGTAACAGTGGTTACGGTAACAGCGGTGGCTACGGCGGTTACGGCAATAGTGGCGGTTACGGCGGCTACGGTAACAGTGGCGGTTACGGGAGCGGTGGCAGCTACGGAGGCGGCTACTACTAATAATTTTTAACACACAAAGGAATCTTAAAGCACGCAGAGGACGCAGATTTTGGAATAGCCGCAGATCAAAAACGATCCGCAACTATCCCTCAATCTGCGTCCTCTGCGTTAGGGCGTTCAAAATTTGGAGTTTTCTGGTTGTGAAGTGGGGTTATTGATAATTTATAATATATTATAGTTAGGCAGTTATGAATAATAAAAGGGTCAAAAAATGTGTTAAAAACTGTTTTTTGTCGATTTTGTTTTGTAACTATTCAGTAGCCTAAAAAGATTTATACTAAAGGAGTTAAATCCTATTACCGATTTGTTGTAAATTTAACGATCAAATCCATAATTGCTTAAATATTAGCAGCTTAGGTTTTTATACCTATATTTATTGACATAAATCACTTAATTTTGACAAATTGTAACTCCTGTACAAATAACGGTTTTATACTACTGAATAGTTACCATTTTTTGAACAGTAACCTTGAATTTAACGGGCAAACATTTTCCGTAGCCCCGCATGGGGCGTGATGTGCATAACCACCGGATCGCATTATATACTCAAGCTGTTTTAAAATTCCTGAAACCGGATATGCAATCGCAACAACGTGAAGCGGTTGTTCAAGGGCGCAGCCTACCGCTCATACCGGCTTCGGTATAACCACGAAAAACGAA
>JAIRWK010000168.1 GCA_031268995.1 Planctomycetaceae bacterium | reverse complement strand
AAAACCTAAGCTGCTAATATTTAAGCAATTATGGATTTGATCGTTAAATTTACAACAAATCGGTAATAGGATTTAACTCCTTTAGTATAAATCTTTTTAGGCTACTGAATAGTTACCTTCGTTGTTCAAAAGGCGACGATGTCAATGTGATTTTTTGAATCGCTCGATATTTTGTTCTTTTTGTTCTCATTGTCCTTTATGTTCCTTTAGGCAGCTTGGTGTATTGCCGATTTTATGCGGTAGCGTTAAGATGTACTGCCCGCTGTTGAGCCGTTATGTACTCAAGATATACTCAAGCTGTTTTGAAATTCCCGTAGCGGAACACGCAAGCGCAACAACGTGAAGCGGTTGCTCAAGGGCGAAGCCTATTGCCCTACCGGCTACGGTACACTGGCTTCGGTATCAAAACTTTTACCAATAACAAAAAATATGTCAAAAACATTTAAAACTACATTACTAATCACCGTCTGCACAATAATTTTAGTCAAAACGAATTTGTCTGTTTTGTCGGTTTTTGCTTCGGACGATGTTATTGTTCCGGCAGCGAGCGCGAAAGAAATGACCAAAGGCGTTGTTGTTGCTGACAGAGATTGGGATAATCTCTGCGTTTTGCACGGGACAAACGGTTCCATAACTTGGAAATTTGAGATCAAAACAGATGCCGTGTATAACATCCAAACCCTTTACGCCTCCGGTGAGAATCGACCTTACATACTCAAATTGCGACAAACTAAAGGCGGCAACAACAACGCAATATTGGCGAATATCGACGGCGAAAGTACCGGCGGATTTTTCGCAAAAAATTTGAAATGGAAACAATTTAAATCAAAATTGACCAAAGGCGAGTGGGCGTTGACGATTTCTGCTGTGAGATGTTTGCCGCATTTTCGGGGATTTAGGATTACTACTGATTCGAATTTACCGGACAAGGACATATTTTGGGCGGAGTTCGAGTTGCAGTTGCGTGAGAAGGTCAAACAAGAAAACGCCAAAGTTGCCGCAACACGCGAAAAATTAAAAAAACTTATGCCCGATGTGTCGGAAGTAGTTTTTGTTCGCCGCGCCACATTTCAATCTTCGCATTATTATACTGATTTTATAGACGGTTCGCGTTTTTTTGGCAGTGAGCTTTGCGTTTTGTCGCTCGACGACGGTTCGGTGCGTTCGCTTGTTCCGTCTCTTAAAAACGGGATTATTGACCGTTGCAATCTGTCATTTGACGGGAAGAAAGTTATCTTCGATTACAAGGCAAAAAACGGCGAAGGCTATCGTATTTGGGAAGTGAATATTGACGGAACCGGACTACGGCAACTCACTTTTCCACCAGCTGACGAAGAAGCGCGTATTGAAAAATACTGGTTGCGGAATCATGGGCATTGGGGCGGCGGCGAGTACAGGCATCACACAGACGATATGCAGCCGGTGTATTTGCCGGACGGCGGTTTCGCGTTTATTTCAAGCCGTTGTGAATACGGTATTCTTTGTGATGGACCGGATTATTTGACTGTTACGGTTCTTTACCGCGCTGACAAAGACGGAAAGCAAATTGAAAAATTATCAAATAATGCGTTGTCCGAAACTTGCCCAACGGTAATGGAAGACGGGCGGATTTTATACACACGTTGGGAGTATGTGGACAACGGTTCGGTAACTAACAAAGGACTTTGGGCGTTGAATCCTGACGGCACGGCATCAAGTGAAATTTACGGCGCAAATATCGCGTACCCGTCAGTTTTTAACGCCGGACGGCAAATTCCGGGTAAGCCAAATAAATTTGTTTGTATTGGTGCACCGCACATGCCGGTTGGGGTTGGTACGGTGTTATTGGTTGATACGTCGTATGATCACAGGACGGTTGATGGTGTTAAATACATCACGCCGGAAGTTGACCAACAACACCAAAGCCGATGGCAAAAACCGGCAAACGGGCATCTTTTCACCAGATTGTACGTACCGCCAAGCGTAGATTCCCAAACCATCCAAAAAGATTACTCGCGCGACGGCGGCGGTAACACTGATCGCGGTCCGTTGTTCATGGATCCGTATCCGATTGACGAGGAAAATTATATTGTCTCGTTCAATCCGCAAGAGCGTTTCAACGTTCCGAACGCTTACTCGCTTTATTTGATTAACGACAAAAATGATCGCGAATTGCTTTACCGTCCCGAAGAATATTCGGCGTGGTGCGCAATTCCAGTTCGCGCAACAAAAAATCCGCCGGTGCCGACAATTGCCAAATCATCTGATCTTGCGGAGAAGAATCTTGCCCAATTAGTTGTGTTGGATATTTACGCGGGTATGGAAAAAGTGCCGCGCGGGTCGGTCAAGTTTATCCGAATAAATGAGCATGTTCCGCGTCCTTGGTCGGCAAGGCGATTTTGGGACGGCGACGAATACGATCAACAACATTCGGTAATCACGATGAAAACTCATCTTGGTTTGAAGGCGCAATACGGGATTGTGAAAGTTGAGGAAGACGGTTCGGCGAATTTTGTTGTTCCGGCGGACAAGAATATTTTCTTGCAAGCGTTGGACGAAAACTACCGCGAGATTCAACGCGAGCGCACGTTTATAAATTTACGTCCGGGTGAAATACGGTCTTGTGTTGGTTGTCATGAGCGGGCGACGGAGAGTCCTGTTGCCGGCGGTAATCGGACAACAGCTATCGCGTTGCGGCGGTCTCCCGATTCCGCCAGCGCACAACCTGGCGAAAAATCAGGCGCAAGACCAATATCCTACTATGAAGATGTCCAACCTGTTCTAAATAAACATTGCGTAAAATGCCACAACAACGAAAAACCCGAAGGAAAAATAAACCTCTCATCAGACATTACGCCGTTGTTCAACCGTTCTTATGAAACATTGATGAATTGGAATTCTTTTCCGGTGATTCGCGAAAACCACCCGAAAGCAGGCAATAATCACGTTTTGCCGCCGTATTCTTTGGGTTCGTATTCGAGCAAGTTGGTAAAGTTATTGGACAAAGGTCATTACGAAGTCAAAATGCCCATCGAAGATTGGGTACGTTTGACAACATGGATCGATTCAAACGGTCAATATTACGGCACGTATTTCGGAAGAAAAAACATAAAATATAAAGACTTGCCCGACTTCCGACCAACACCAACTTTCAACGAAATCGAAACCGCAATCCCGCCAACCAGATAAACACGCCAATCGCAAATTTCTACGTAGAAGTTACCGATTTCTGCATGGAAATCGCCGATTTCTACGTGGATATTGCCAGTTTCTACGTAGATATTGCCGTTTTCTACGTAGATATTGGCGTTTTCTACGTGGATATTGATGGTTTCTACGTGGATATTGGCGTTTTCTACGTGGATATTGTCGGTTTCTACGTGGATATTGGTGGTTTCTACGTAGATATTGGCGGTTTCGGTGTGGGAATTACTGTTTTTTGTCCTGCGGCGAGTGATATACTCATAGCACTATGAAATTCAGTTTTTATTTTTGACAGGATTTAACAGGTAGCAGGATATACAGGATTTTATTATATCCTGACAATCCTGTAATCCTGTCTCAAAAAGATGAATTTCATCGTAGCTACAGTATAAAAGAGGCATTGGGGACAGAAGGGACATAAAGGACAAAAGGAACGGAGTTGGCGAAAGGGACGATGTTATTTTCCTCAAAAATAAAGAAGCGGCTTCCCTTTGTCCTCAAATATCCCTAAAATATTCCTAGGTAGTGTTGACGCTAATTTTTAGATAGACGGCGATGTTTGCGATTGCGATAAAAGCGTTATAGGTATCATCAAGTTTGTCGTATCGGGTGAACACTCGGCGGAACTCCTTGA
>JAIRWK010000158.1 GCA_031268995.1 Planctomycetaceae bacterium | reverse complement strand
TAACAACATCCGGTAAATACCAACCGCGAGGAGGCGTTTTGCAACGCACTCGACAACGCGAATCAAAACAACCATGACGTTTCAATATCAAATTGATGGTTCGAATCGAAGGACTCACGTTGCAATTTTTCAGACTCATTTCACGGTGAATCGCAACAGCACCATGTTCGCCCAATGCACTTTTGGTCTTGAGTTTTTTTCGCATCCGTAAAATACAGCGTTCAACTTTACTTGAAGTACGATTATGCGTTTGCTCGCGTGTGGTGCGATGATCGCTCCCGTCAACTCGGTCAACCCGCCCGTTGAACCCAACGCCGCACAAACGATACCGAAACCGCGAATCGCTCAGCAACTGCTCGCAATGATTGACCAGAGCGAAAGGCTCGAACCACTGCACAACGTAATAATAATTCTCGCGCAACTGTTTTTCACTTGCATGATTTTTGTAAAGGTTAAAGGAGAAAACGGGCGTTTTTGAAAAAAAATATAGTATAAAAAATTACTCCAAGTTTTGACAACAACTGTACCCTTTTCGCTCGCACCCAAGCACGCCGTTTTCGCTTGCACATGACCAATGATCACTTGAGGATGAACCTTGAAATCGTATCGATAATTTTATGGTGTATCTACGTGCAAAGGTGTGCATTCTTCTTGAATTTTGCCCAAGCCACCAGTACATACCTTAATATTTTCAATATTAGCCTGAGGTGTCGCTCTTCTTTCTCTCTCAAGACATTTTTTTCTTAATGCTTCGTGAAAACTGGTGTCGGCGAGATCGATGGCATAAGCGTAGTAGTCATCTTCATCTCTACATGTGCCAATATAATCTGGCATTGAAAAATGAATTCTCCATCTGGAACCGTCATTTGTTTCGAGAATCAAGTATCCCGGACTTGGAGTAGATTTCCCTCTGGATTCCTTCACGTTAAAAACCTTTTGCAAGTCATGAAGTACTATGCCGTTAAAGATTGTGCCCCTTGATAAATTACCTTTATCGGTAACAAGTTCATAGTTGACCGTCAATCTTGCCCATGGTTTATCCGCAAAATCAGGACTTCCCCAAGGTCCGAGTATAGAAAATGCTTCGTAAAATACGTATGCGATAGGTAACAATACTAACGTTATTACAACAATAATCACTACAACAAGACGATAATTTTTTTTCATAGGTAAAGAGGGAACTAATGGTAATTTCATTTTAGGGCAATGCCTAATGTAAAAGGGGAATAAACGTGAAAGGTAAAGTTATCGATTCCTTTTATGCCGCAATTGGTATGTGCGGTAGGTTTCGTCTATACTGGTTGTGGAGTTATTTGTTTGGAATAAATCTTTTTAATCCTTTTGGGGTTCCGGTTACGTTGTTGTTGGGTTTGATAATGAGGTAGTCGTCCACATCAAAACGCCATGTAATTTGTTTTAGTCGTGATTGACTGTCATAAATAAAAGCTTTGTGATTTCTGGCTTGGTCTAACTTGCCTACGAATCTTTGGTCTAATTCGCGTGCGAGCTTTTCTAGTTCATCGGGCGTTTTGTTTTGCCTGCGCAATAAATCAAACGTCAACGAACTCAAAACTATAATCTCATCGCCGTGATGAACCAATATTTCATTTTTGCTATTGCTGGAATCCATAACAGTAACAGTGAAATAATATGTTTCCTCAACTTCGCTTTCCGGCTTAATTTCACCCGTCATTTTGTCGGTACGTTCGCGCAACGATAAATTGCGTTTTGTCTTGAAAGGTTCAATGTTGTTCAATTCAAGCATCGGCTCAAGTTTATTTTGTGATATATCATAACGAAAAAATTCTTTTTGTTGCCTGTTGTATTGATAATATATCGGTCAACCATCAAATGCCGGTTCCTTGTAAAACAAAATAAATTTATCATCTTGCGAAAAAGAGCCATAAAGCAAATAACTTGCCGATTTAATATTCAATGACATCATTTTGCATTTCTCATTATCCCATAACTCATAAAAACGATCCTCATAACCACCATTTTCAAACAAAATATACCTGCCGGTGGATGAAGATTTTGTTGAAATATCCATAAATCTCTCCATTTGTTTTTCAAGAATAAGCTTATTTGGCTTGCCGATTCGATAAATAAATATTGATTTACCTTTTTCCAGCTTCAGTATTTTACCTTTGTACAAAACGGCATTCCCAATTTCAATACCAAACAAATCCAAATATTTAGTAATAGGCTTGTTTGTAGGTGGTGTGCAGACACCAACAAGACGGTTTTGATCTACACTATAAATTAGAACAGATTCCTCTGTTTTTAAAAGGATAAATTTATCATCTGCAAAAGAAAAACCGTGAATGAAGTTATCACGAATAGTTTCAAAATGTCCTGGAATGAGGCGGCGATATTGTCTATCGAAATTGTATTTGGCGTGTGTTTTACCGGTTATTGTATTCCAGACATGTAATTCGCCGTTTGGATAGAGAGTTACAGCTTTTTTTCCGTCAGGTGAAATAATACTTGTTGCGCCGAATAGTTTTTTTTCAGTCCAATTGGGAGATTTTACGTTTTGTAGAAAATGATATTTATAATTATCGTCAGGACTCGGTGTCGTAAAGCGAGCATTCCATTCGTAGAACTCGGCACCTTTCAATGAATCTTCGAGTTGGTTTTCAGTTGCACCTTTGACGTGTCTATTATAAATTGGAAATGGAATTTTCTTGTGTGTTGGTTTTATTTTTATCGGAGTCTTGCCGGAAATATCATAAATTTGAAGTGAAGTTTCTCGTTTGTGATTGGGCAATTTATTTTCAATAAATAGGCAAATAAATTTACCATCAACAGAATAATTCATTGATAAAACTGCAACACACAATTCTAGGACAATCTCATATTGTAATTTTTTATGTTTTTCTATATCCCAAAAAACGATTGTCATACTTTCGGCAGAATATGTATCGGACATTGAATAATTCCATTGCTGCGGTGCGATTGCCAGATATTTGTGATCAGGAGAAAACTCTAACATGCCCGCACCGCCGCCATCACTAGGGAGAATTTCTCCAATAACCACCCCACTATTAATATCTCGAATAAGAACAGTTTCGGAATCCGTTGTCGCGATCAAACCAGTACGAAGCGGCTTATGTTGATCTGCTACCTCTGGACCATGCTCTTCTAGGTAATATGTCCATGATGTTATTTCAGAAGAATGACCTCGAATAATTCTGAGTTTTTCAATATCAATATCCGCAGACTCATTGCCGTCCGCAAATTTATAATTGTTAATTACAAAAATCCCAGTCAACAATAAAACAACAATAAAACAACAAAAAAACCATAACAATATCGTAACATAATTTTTTCCTTTCATTTCAGTTTATACTCAAGCTATTTTGAAATTCCCGCAGCTGGACACGCAAGCGTAACAACGTGAAGCGGTTGTTCAAGGGCGAAGCCTATCGCCTTACCGGCTACGGTATAACACAATAAAAATTTGTGGTTGTTTAAAGCTAGGTAATGGGCGGATTTAATTTATTGCTAATGTAATTTAATAGCGCAGTAAGTTTTTCTATATGTACGAACGTAAAAAAATCTTCGTAGTTGTCCGATAAATCACGCAAATCTCGTAAATCTTCAAAAAGAGAATGCACGGTAGGCGTAGAATGACGTTTATCATCATACCATTTATAGTCAGTCCACTCTTCAGGTGGGATAACCGCAACATAATCCTCATCTAACTCAAGCACATCAGGCATTCTCGATTTCAGAAAATCCAATGATTGCTGTAAATACGAGCAAATTTCACTCTTTCGAATCACCATATAATTATCATATTATACTTAATGTTTACAATTATACTCAAACTGCTTTAGATTTCATCTTTTCGGTGAAAATTTGGTAGTGTGCGAAATTTATTGTTCTTGATATTGTACCCCGAAAAAACAGCAGAGTTAGCAAAACGTAACAATAAATTTAGGACATGACCGAAAAATTTGGAAGTTTTCGGCGTTTCATATTTGGTGAACTTCCAATAATTTTAAAACTGCTCAAGTATATCCTCCAAAATTATCCTGAATTATTTTACTTTGCCGATAACATTGATTTTAGTTTCTTTTTGTCAATATTTTTTGGCATCGTATGAGACGAAAAATCAGAAAGAATTGCATTTGCACCTGCTTTATGGTTTGAACCTATACCTTGATCGAGCTTGTTTACGCCTAACAAGGCATCCGATTGTAATATATCAACGGGGTACATCCAACATATAGGCATTTGACGTTCAACTAGAACTATGAACTTTGAATTTACTCCAATTATATCGTTTAAAGTATATCCATCAGTGTTTCCCAACGCTTGCTTATTCAGTATCATACAATAGTTCGTATATTGCTTGGAAGCAGTAGCAGTACATGCCGGACAACTGAAGTCTGCCGGCATTTTATCGTGAAACTGTTTGTTATAATCGCTACCCCACTCCTCATGCAAACGAATAGATTGATACAAGTCCGCAAATCCCATATAAGGCAAAATTAACACTCGCCAGCTGTGTAACGGTTTGCCATCCGAAGCCGCAGAAAACGAAGGAGGAAATTTATCATATTCCTTTGCGTAGAGATATATCGCCATAGAAATTCTTCTTAAATGTTCCACGCATGCGTGCTCACGTATGCGTTCTCGAAAGGCAGAAATGTGCAACCATAAAAAGCCCCCCAACATCACTACGATTATCACTATGACTAATAATATTTTTTTCATCATGATTATTTTTCTTGACCAGTCGCTTTTATCCCTCATGCCCCCAATGTCCTTTATTTTTAAGGGACACGAATCGAAGTCGATATTGGCGGTAGGCTTCATCCTCGAACAACCGCTTTACGATGTTACGCTTCTGTATTCAGATTCAGCTCTGGGAATCTTAAAGCGACTTCAGTATAACAACATCGCACGTTTTTTAAATAGTAGCTTTCTTGTGTGGTTAAATGTAGCTTGGACGAAGGTAGGGGGGATTGCGTTTTATATTGTTGGAATGATATACTTTGGGCGGTTTCGTTGGATTGTCCGGGGGTTCTCTCGGGTGATTGGTCAAATATTTTTTATTACTTTAAGGAGAAATTTTATATCAATGTCAATATTTTTAGAAAGTATATGGGTTTGGATTGGTTTGGCGATTATTGCTGGGGTTGTTGGTTTTATTATGTTTCAAAATGATCAACGAGTTCGGACATTTTTGATTACTGTTATTTGTGTGGCGGTTTTGCTTGTTACGGGAATTTTGCTTTACAATTTTGTTGACACTGATCGCAAATCGGTTTCGCGAACTTTGTCCAAAATTGTAAGTACGATAGAAAAAGACGATCTTGAATCGTTGTTGAAATTTATTGATGAAAACGCGGACAAGCCGCGCGGTTTGGCGAGAAGTAATATGTCTTTGATCGTCGTTCCCAAAGCGTCGTTTTCTGATCTTGATGTGAAGGTGAACTATTTGACCAACCCGCCTATCGCGTCCGTTTCGTTTATTGCGATGATAAATTGGAAACCGAAAAGCGGGTGGTTGCAAAATGAATTTCCAAC